>JAEUKM010000201.1 GCA_016793085.1 Rhodospirillaceae bacterium | reverse complement strand
CTTCGCCGGAGCGAAGCGGCTCCGGCTTCGCGCAGGCAGGTGATTCGTCGGCATCAGTTGAGGATGAGGCCGCCGATGAGCGGCGACTGTACGCCCTCAAACCCATGAGTTGCCCGGGACATATCCAGATTTTCAACGCGGCGCTTTATTCCTATCGCGAGCTGCCGGTGCGGTTCTCGGAATTCGGGGCGTGCCACCGCAACGAACCATCGGGCGCGCTCTCGGGCCTCATGCGTCTGCGCGCCTTCACCCAGGACGATGCGCACATTTTCTGTACCGAGGATCAGGTGGTGGACGAGGTGGCCAAGTTCTGCCGCATGCTGTCCGATGTTTATGCCGATTTCGGCTTCGCGGACGTGAAGGTGGCGTTTTCCACTCGGCCAAGTGTGCGCGCGGGCGAAAACGCCACCTGGGACAAGGCCGAGCAGATGCTTGAGGATGCGGCAAAATCCATCGGGCTCGCGTATGTGGTTCAGCCGGGCGAAGGCGCGTTCTACGGGCCGAAACTGGAATTCGTGCTGACCGACAGTCGAAATAGAGCATGGCAATGCGGCACCGTGCAGCTTGATATGGTGCTACCCGAGCGCCTCAACGTGGCTTACGTGAACGCCGAGGGGCGCAAAGTCCGCCCGGTGATGATCCACCATGCCGTGCTGGGAAGTTTGGAACGCTTCATCGCCGTGCTCTTGGAGCATTACGAGGGCAAATTGCCCCTGTGGCTCGCCCCCGATCAGGTGGTGGTGGCCGCCATCACCGACGCGCAAGACGACTATGCAAAATGGTGCCTGTCGGAGCTGGAGGGCCAGGGCTTTCGCGCTGTGGCCGACCTGCGTTCAGACCGCATCGGGCGCAAGGTGGCCGATGCCTTGTCTCAGGGCGTGCCGGTGATCATGGCCGTCGGCGCGCGGGAAGAAGCCGAGAAAACCGTCAGCCTGCGCCGTGGCGATCAGGCGGCGGTTGTGCTGCCGTTGGCCTACGCCATGTCGCTGCTGCGGGGCGAGGCATTCAAGTAAGGGGGTGCTACACCAACGCCTTTTCCAGCATGGCCGACAATCTTTTTGCGAAAGCAACCGGATCGGCCACGGGCTCCCCTTCGACAATGCGCGCCTGATCCAAGAGCAGCGCCGCCGCGTCGTCGAAGGCTGTCCCCGACAGCGTCATCAGCCGCTTGATCAGCGCATGGCGGGCGTTGATCTCCAGCACCTTGCGGATGGCCAGGCCGCCCGCCTCACCGTGCTGTTTCAACAGGCGCGCCATATGCAGGCTCATGCCGCCGGTGTCGGCCACCAGGCACACGGGGCTGCCTTTCAGTTTGTCGGTGGTGCGCACGTCGGCAACAGCCGCGCCCAGGGACTTTTTCAAGTTCTCGATCAGGTCTTTCAATGCCTGTTCCGAGGCCGCCCCGGCTGCGTCGTCTTTCTTCTCGTCAGCGTCGCCGCCTTTGATTTTCGCCAGGTCCGCATCCGCCGCCATCGCCACAGCCTTGAAGGGCTTTTTATCGTAGGCGCCGACCGATGAGCCCCAGAACTCATCAATAGGGTCCGTCAGCAGCAGCACCTCAACGCCCTTGGCCATGAAGCCTTCCAGCTGCGGGCTGTTTTTCAAAATGCCCGCATCGTCGCCGGTGATGGTATAGATGCAGTCCTGGCCTTCTTTCATGCGGCCCACGTAGTCCTTCAGCGACACCCAGCCCTCATGCAACGAGGAGCGGAAGCGCGCCAACTCCAGCAGGTCCTCGCGGCGCTCGAAATCCTCGTACAGGCCCTCCTTCATCACCGGGCCAAAGGCGTCCCAGAATTTATTGTACTCCTCGGGCTTTTCGGCGCGGTCTTTCAAATCCTTCAGCAGGCGCTTCACCACGCCGCCCTGAATTTTGCGCAAGACCGGGTTGTCTTGCAGCATCTCGCGGCTGATGTTGAGCGGCAGGTCGGACGAATCCACCACGCCGCGCACGAAACGCAGGTAGCGCGGCATCAGGCCTTCCAGCTGGTCGGAGATGAACACCCGGTTCACATAAAGCTTCACGTTGCTCTTACGGTCCGGGTTGAAGAGATCGAAGGGCTTCGTGGAAGGAACAAACAACAGCGCGGTGTATTCGATGGCGCCTTCGGCCTTAAAATGCACCGTGTGCCACGGCTCATCGAAAGCATGGCCGACGTGGTGGTAGAACTCCTTATACTGCTCGGGCGTGATCTCGGCTTTGGGCCGCATCCACAGGGCCGAGGCGGAGTTGAGCGTTTCGGGGCTTGCGTCCTTTTCGGTGTCGCCGTCTTTCACCTTCTCGCCGGGGGCCGGATCCAGGATCACCGGCACGGCAATGTGGTCGGAATAGGTTTTGACGATGCTGCGCAGGCGGAATTTATCGAGGTAATCCGAGGCGTCCTCTTTCAGGTGCAGCACGATCTTCGCACCCCGCGCCACGTTGCTCTCGGCCGCGATGCTGAAGGTGCCCTTACCGTCGGACGACCAGCGCCAGCCTTGCGTCTCGCCGGCCTTGCGCGTGTACACATCCACCTTGTCGGCGACCATGAAGGCCGAATAGAAGCCCACGCCGAACTGGCCGATCAGCGACACATCCTTGGCCTTGTCGCCGCTTAAAGATTTCATGAATTCCTGCGTGCCCGACTTGGCGATGGTGCCGAGGTTGGCCACCAGCTCGTCGCGGGTCATGCCGATGCCGTTGTCGGCGATGGTCAGCGTCCGCGCTGTTTTGTCGGTACTCAGGTGGATTTCAAATGTGCCGCCGCCGTCTTCCAGCAGTTTCGGAGTGGTGATGGCCGCATAACGCAGCTTGTCGCAGGCATCCGAGGCGTTCGAGATCAGTTCGCGCAGGAAAATCTCAGGATTCGAGTACAGCGAGTGCACGACGATATCGAGCAGCTTCGCCACCTCCGCCTGGAATTGCAGGCTCTGTTCGCGGTCAGGTGTTTGCGTTGCGGGATCGGTCATGGGTCTGTCTCAAAATGCTGTCAGGTGCGGTTTTCGCGGGCGGTCATATGTGGCCAAGCCGCCTGAAATCAAGGGTTTTGGGCGGTTTTACACGTAAAATTTTTAAGCCTCGGGCCGGGCGACTCGGCCGGATTCCGTTGCAAAGCCGGGCAAAGCGGTGTCATGCTTTGCCCATGGTCCCACGTGTCGTTGACACATAAGGCCTGACACCGGCGAGCACTCCTGCAGTCTTACGAACTGTCGGCGCCGGGCGTGAAGGCTCCGACGGTCCCGAGATTTCGGGTTTCCCGCCGCGCTGTCGCACACGCCGAAGCCAAGCCCGCACGTCGCGGGTGAGCCTTCAGCGTCGTTTGAAGCATAAGGAGCGAGTGCATATGCAAAATCAGGTTCAGATTTCGTTTCATGGTCTCGATCATTCCGACGCTGTGGAAACCAATATCCGCGAGCGCGTGGCCAAGCTGGACAAGCTGTTCGACCGCATCACCGCCTGCCGGGTGGTGGTCGAGAGCGAGCACCAAAGTCATTCGCATCTGAACCCGACCCACAAGCCCTTCCATGTCTCGGTCAAGCTGTCGCTTCCGGGCGACCAGCTGTTCGTAAAGAACGACAAGAAAGACCACGACCACGACGACGTGAACATCGCCGTGCGCGATGTCTTCACCACCATGGAGCGCCGCCTGAAGGATTACGTGCGCCGCCGATGGTACGACGCGCGGCACCGCGCCGAATCCGAAGTCATCTGACCCTGTTTTAAGAGCACCAATGCCCCTCTTGCCCGGCCGGGCGCTGCCCGCAAGAGGGGCGTTGCGTTTCGCGGCGGTCTTTCTGCTATAACCAGCGCCCCCAGATTTCGTTCCAGTTGCCGTGACCGATCTTCCGTCCTCCAGCGTTTCAAGCGCCGCACCGGTCACGGCCGTCCTCGGGCCCACCAACACCGGTAAAACCTATCTCGCCATGGACCGCATGCTGGGGCACGCCTCGGGCATGATCGGATTCCCCTTGCGCCTGCTCGCGCGCGAGAACTACGACAAGGTCGTGCGCCTGAAGGGCGAGAACGCCGTGGCGCTGATCACCGGCGAGGAAAAAATCATCCCCGCCAATCCGCGCTATTACATCTGCACGGTGGAAAGCATGCCGGTCGACCGGCAAGTGGCGTTCCTGGCAGTGGATGAAATTCAACTGGCTGCCGATCCCGACCGCGGGCATGTCTTCACCGACCGGCTGCTCCATGCGCGCGGGACCATCGAGACGATGTTCCTGGGCGCCGAGACCATCAAGCCCCTGATCCGCAAACTGGTGCCCGGCGCTGACGTCGTGCAGCGCCCGCGTTTCTCGAAGCTGGTCTATGCGGGCGCCAAGAAACTGACCCGCCTGCCGCGCCGTTCGGCGGTGGTGGCCTTTTCCGTCTCCGAGGTTTACGGCATCGCCGAGCTGTTGCGGCGTCATCGCGGCGGCGCGGCGGTCGTGATGGGGGCCTTAAGCCCGCGCACGCGCAACGCACAAGTTGATCTCTATCAGGGCGGCGAGGTGGATTATCTTGTCGCGACCGACGCCATTGGAATGGGTCTGAACATGGACGTGGACCATGTGGCCTTTGCCTCGGTATCGAAATTCGACGGCAAGAAGCCGCGCGCTCTTACGGCGCCTGAAGTGGCGCAGATCGCCGGCCGCGCCGGGCGGCACATGAACGAGGGCAGCTTTGGGGTGACGGCCGAAGTGCCCGAGATGGACCCCGACATCATCGCCCGCGTCGAGAACCATGAGTTCCAGAACCTGCAATTCCTGCACTGGCGCAACACGGATTTGCGCTTCGTGCGCATCGAAACCCTGCTGGCGGACTTGAAAGCCCCGCCGCCCAGTCACGTGCTGGTGCGCCCGCCCCCGGCCGAGGACCAACTGGTGCTGGAGGCCATGCTGCGCGATGCCGACGTGCGCGCCCGCGCCGTGGCACCCGATAAAATCAGGCTGTTGTGGGACGTGGCCCAGGTGCCCGATTTCCGCAAACTCAAACCCGAACAGCACGCGCGCCTGATGTCGCAGGTCTATCAACACCTCACCCAAGGGCCGCACCGTCACCTGCCCGAGGACTGGGTCGCCCAGCAGGTGGCGCGTATCGACCGCACCGACGGCGACATCCACACCATGATGGACCGCATCGCCGCAATCCGGACGTGGACGTACCTCGCTCACCGTCCCGGCTGGACAGAGCGCGCCCTGGAATGGCAAGAACGCACCCGCCAGGTGGAAGACCGCCTCTCCGATGCGCTGCATCACAAACTCACGCATCAGTTTGTCGACAACCGCACCGCCCACCTGGTCCGCAAGTTACGAGGAGACGACGTCCTGTCCGCCGAGATTTCCGACGACGGTTCCGTCCACATGGACGGCCATAAGCTGGGCCGCCTTGAGGGCTTGAGATTCACCGCCGAGCGCACCGGGCTTAAAATCGCCGACCGTGCCGTCATCAATGCTGCGAACGCGGCCTTGCGGCCCGTCATCGCCGCGCGTGTCGATGCTATCTGTGCGGCCCCCGACGAAGGCCTGGCGCTGGACGACCAGGCCCGCCTCGTCTGGAAGGCCCCCGACGGCACCGCGCCCGTCATCGCCCTCTTGGCGGCGGGCCCTGAGCGCGTGAAGCCCCAGGTGCAGGTCCTATCCGACGAACGCCTGGAAGCGCCGCAGCGTCTGCGCCTGGAAGAACGGTTGAAACTGTGGCTTCAGGTGCACATCAACACCGTGCTGCAGCCGCTGATGGCCGCGCGCGAGGCCGATGCGCCCGGTTACGTGCGCGGCATTGTGTTCCAGTTGTCCGAAGGCCTGGGCAGCGTGCGCCGCGACCAGGTGGAAGAACAGTTAAAGGCGCTCGATGAAGACCAGCGCAAGGTGCTGGCGCGCTTAGGAATCAGGTTCGGGCTGGATCAGGTGTTCCTGCCCATGCTGCTGAAAGCCGCACCCATCCGGCTGCGCGGCCAGTTGTGGATCGCAGCCAACCCCGAAGTGCCGCCGCCCGCCCTGCCGCAAGCGGGCCGCGTGTCCATTCCGCTGGCGCAAGACGTGCCCGGCGCGTTCTACGCGGCCTGCGGTTTCAGGCCCATCGCCGGTGTGGGCTACCGCATCGACATGTTCGAGCGCTTCGCCGCCGAAGCGCGGAAATTCGCCCGCGAAGGCCAGAAGACGTTCCCGCCCGCGACGCTGTCGCTGCTCGGCATCAACGCCGAGGCCGCCGTGGCGGTGCTGCGCGCGCTGGGCTTCGGCGCGGTGATCGAGAACGAGGCCCTGACCTTCTCGATCATCCCCAAGAAGGGGAAGGGCAACAAAGGCCGAGGCGACAAAAACAGAGGCGGCAAGGGCAACAAGCCGCATCATCGCCAATCGCAGCCCAAGCGCGAGGAAGCGCCGGTGAACGCCGACTCTCCCTTCGCACAGTTGAAGGCGCTGATGGCCAAGCCCAAATCCGAAACGCCCGCGCCTGCGCCACTACCTGCAATTTCCGCCGAACCCGCGCCTGCGGCCGTGGTTGAGCCCACGGAAACGCCGTTGGAACCGGCCCCCGAAACCGCGCCGGTTGAATGAGCGCACCCGCGGCCCTGTCCATCCGTCTCGATAAATGGCTGTGGCATGCGCGGTTTTGCAAAACCCGCGCGCTGGCCCAGAAACTGATCGAACGGGGCCAGGTTAGCCTCAACGGTGCGGCTATACGCAAATCAAGCGCTTCGGTGCGCGTGGGCGACAAACTTACCGCCGTGCTGGGCCCGGTGAGGCGCAGCGTGATCGTGAAAGATCTGGGCGAACGGCGCGGGCCCGCCGCGGAAGCGCAATGCCTCTACGACGAACCCGCCCCGCCCGAACGGCTCAATCGTGACGATCATGGTGTCGCTGCCCACCGCGCCGGGCCGATTCTGAAACGTGCAAAAGGGGCCGGGCGGCCCACCAAGAAAGACCGCCGCGCCATCGATAAGTTCTACGACGAGCCTTAGCTGTTTTTAGATTCAGCTTTTTTAGATTCAGCAGTCTTTGCGGAAGACCAGGGTGAAGTTGTTGGCGGGCATGGGCACCATGTTCTCCAGCGCGAAGCCCGCCCGCCGCGCCACGTGTGTGATCTCGTCCACCTCGCGCAAGCCCCAGTCGGGGTTCTTCGCCCGCAAGGAGCGGTCGAAGTCCACATTGCTTTCGGCAATGAAATCACCGCGCACAATGTAGGGCCCGTAGGTGATCAGCGGCGCGCCATCAGAAAGAATATTGGCCGCGCCCGCGAACAGCGCCAAAGTCGCGGCCCACGGCGAGATATGAATCATATTGATGCACACCACCGCATCGGCGTTTTCCAGGGGCCAGGACGTCTGCGTCACGTCCAGCCGCAGCGGCGCCTTGATGTTGGCCAGCCCTGTCTCGTCCACATAAGCGGAAATGCTGGCGCGGGCCTGCACATCGGGGTCGGTAGGCTGCCATGTCAGGTGCGGAAACGCTTTCGCGAACGCTGCCGCGTGATAGCCCGAGCCCGACGCGATTTCGAGGACCACGCCGGAAGCGGGCAGCGCGCGGCGCAGCACGTCGACCAGGAACGGCGCGTTGCGCACAGCGGCGGGCGGGGTCAGCTTCGAGGTCATCGAACATCACACGGCGGTTTGAGTTCGCGCCCAGCGTTGTTGCGATACACTCTTAAGTGGTCCGGTCTCATTTTATGGCCGCGCCAATGGGTTTACTTGACGGGTCCATCTTAAATCGAGTACCCGACGTGCAGCCGTTTATCATGACCGCGGCGCGGAGGCTCTGCCGCCGCCGCCTGTAGAGGGAGATCCAAGACGATGGCTTACGTGGTGACCGAGAACTGCATCAAGTGCAAGTTCATGGACTGCGTCGAGGTCTGTCCGGTGGACTGCTTCTACGAGGGTGAAAACATGCTGGTCATCCACCCCGACGAGTGCATCGACTGCGGGGTCTGCGAGCCCGAATGCCCGGCGGAAGCCATTGTGCCCGACTCGGACGAGGCGGCGGCCGATTGGACTGAAATCAATAAAGAATATGCCGATAAGTGGCCCAACATCACCGTGAAGGGTGAATCTCCCGCCGATGCCGACGATTGGAAGGGAAAACCCAATAAGAAACAACACCTTAGCACAAATCCGGGCGGCGGCTCATAACCGAAACGTCATCTCCGGATTGACCCCCAAAGGGGGTTTTCGGCTGTTTTTTTCCACAGAATTATGATACCTTCTTCCTAATCCGTCGGGGAACCGGCGGATTATTTTTTCCCGACCCTGAGACCCGCAGAAATCTGCGTAAGTCTCTGAAATATAATAATTTATGAAGGTCGGGACCGAGGACCGGGAAGAGCCCAAGCGATGGTCTTAAAGGCCGTCCGGTCACCGCTTTGCTGCAGCGCAACAAAAACCAATCCACAAGCGTGGTGGATTGGTTCGGGGGAGACGCAGCCAAAGCGGCAACAACAACAAATGTGGAGAGCAGTCCGAATGCCCAATGTCACCAAAGTTGTTCCCGTTAAAAAGCCCGTAACCGCAAAACCTGTTAAGTCCGCCAAAGCCGCCGCCCCGTTTTCCGCTGGTGACTTCGTGGTCTATCCCGCTCACGGCGTCGGCAAGGTGACCCAGCTTGAGAATCAGCTGATCGCCGGCCAGAAAATCGAACTCTTCGTCATCAGTTTCGAGCGCGACCGCATGACGCTGCGCGTGCCTGTGATGAAGGCCGAAGGTGCTGGCCTGCGCAAGCTGTCCACCCGCAAGGTGATGGAAAGCGCGCTGTTGACCCTGAAAGGCCGCGCCCGCGTGAAGCGCGCCATGTGGAGCCGCCGCGCCCAGGAATACGAAGCCAAGATCAACTCGGGCGATCCGGTGTCCATCGCCGAAGTGGTGCGCGACCTGCACCGCGGCGCCACCCAACCCGAGCAGTCCTATAGCGAACGCCAGATCTACGAACAGGCGCTGGAACGCCTGGCGCACGAAATGGCCGCCGTCGAGAAGATCAAGCCGGAAGCGGCCACCGCCAAGCTGGAAAAGCTTCTGAACGCCGCCTGATCGGACGCTCATAAAATTCAAACGGCCCTGAAGAAATTCAGGGCCGTTTTTATTTGTGCTAAAAAATGCCCATGCTGAAATTCATTACGCTCGCAGCGTTTCTTGTTTTCACTCTCCCGTGCGCATGGGCCGCCCCGCCTGACGATGTACTGGCGGCGGGGCCTTCGGGCGTTGTCGCCACGGTCATCGACGGCGATACCGTACGTTTGAAAGACGGAGATGCGGATATTCGCCTGATCGGGCTACAGGCGCCCAAGCTGCCGTTGGGGCGTAAAGGTTTCAAAGCCTGGCCCCTGGCCGACGAGGCAAAAGCGGCTCTGAAAGGCTTCGCGCTGAACAAAGACGTGCGTGTGCGCCTGGGCACATCAGCGCGCGACCGTCATGGCCGCATGCTGGCTCACGTTGTGCGCGCCGATGATGTGTGGGTGCAGGCCGAGATGCTGCGCCTTGGCCTGGCGCGGGTTTACACGTTCCCCGACAACCGCGCGTTGGCTGCCGAAATGCTGGCGATTGAAACAGAAGCGCGCCGCGCCAAACGCGGCATTTGGGGCCATCCGTTTTATGCCGTGCGCGATGCGCTTTCACCCGGTCTTGCGGATGATAACGGCACCTTCCAAATCGTGCGGGGCACGGTAACGGATGCGGCCAAAACCAAAGAGCGCGTGTATCTGAATTTCGGCGCGGACTACCGCAGCGATTTCACGGTGAGCGTCGAGAAACGCGACTGGCGCATGTTCGAGGCGGCGGGCATCGACCTTCTCGCCTTCAAGGGCAAAACCATCGAAGCGCGCGGCTGGATCGTCAAGCGCAACGGTCCGATGATCGAGGCGACCCACCCCGAGCAGATTTCTCGTTAAGCCACGCGCCGCTCGTCCACCAATGTCACCTGAAACAGTTTTTCATCCTTGAACCAGTTCCAGGTGCGGCCGCGGTCCTTGTTGTTTTTGGCCAAATGAATGGCTTCCAGCACATCCACACCGGGCTGGTCGGCGAACCAGAAGCGCATGTTAAGCGTGCGGTCGTTCAGTTCCTTGATCCAGCCCGAGATGCGCCCCTCGAACGTTACCAGACCATTCGCATAGGTACCCTCGAACACCAGATCGCGGGTGCGTCCGTCGGCCCAGGTGTAAAAACTCTCCTGCCGGTATGTGATGCCGCCCTTGCCGTCGTCGGGGAAGACTGCGTTGATGCGGAAATCGTACTGGTCGATCAGTTCCATCTTGGGGGTGATGAAGCGGTAGGTGCCGGCCCAGGTGCCGGCGTGGCGCGTCAGCAGCGGCATTTTTTCCGAGATGATCGACATGTGCGGGTTCCCCTGTTTTACGTCTGATCCAGCCTAGACCAACGGATCACGAGCGTGTACCAACCGGCCCGGGAAATGTAGAGCCAACCCGTGATTCTAACGCCGATCGCCGCCGCCGAGCTGCCTGCCATCCTGGCCGCCTTTGAAAAAGGCCTGGCCGGGGATGCGTTTGCTCTGGCCGTGTTCCGGCGCATCGCGGGCACTTTGGCCTTAGCGCCCGACCTGAAGACCGACCTTCACGCGGGGCGTGAAAAAGCCGTCACCCTGGCCCGCCGTCTTGGCATCGGCGTGCTGGATGAAGAC
>JAEUKM010000200.1 GCA_016793085.1 Rhodospirillaceae bacterium | reverse complement strand
GCAATTGGCGGCGGCGCGTATCCTCACCTGAACTGGCACTGCGCTCGACAAAGGCGCGCGCGGCGGTTGTGGCGCAATCCGCATCATCGCCGCGCAACTGGGCGAACAAGGTTTTGCCAATCACCTCGTCCTGAGTGGCCTTCAGCACCATAGTGTTGGTCTCATCGTCCAGGCCCATGGCGAGCTGGCGGATTTCACGGTCAAGATCGGCGATCTGCGTCAGCATGATCTCGGTGGTCATGCCGCGGCGGTTTTCGGTCAGCAGCAGCGGAAAGCGCACATAGAAGTAGACGCCGAAGATGCCGCTGACGATGACGATCAGCATCAGCACGTACAGCGCCGTGTGCACGTTCCAGCCCACCTGGAAGCCCGCGTGAAGTGTGGAGATGACGGCCAGCGCCAGGCCCAGGTAGACGTGGGCCGACAACCAGTCTTCGAGCCGCACGCGGCCGATGCCGTACATGCGCTTGCGCACGCCGAACCAGGCCAGCCAGATCATCAGCCCCCCCGAGACTGCGCCCAGCGTGTAGCCCAGCCAGGTGCCGCCGTTGGGTTGGCCTAACGGGTTGTGGATCACATAGGCCATCACCGAGAGCAACACCGCGACGAACGCGATCTTCAGATACAGATGGCTGCGGTAGACCAGAATGGATTGATGCATGGCCCCGCCCCGCCTACTGCGTCAACAACGCGACGGACATGAATTCTTCGGGGCTGACGCGCATGGCCGCTCCCGTGGGGCAGGCGCGCACGCAACTGGCCCCGCCTTCGATGCCTTTGCACATATCGCACTTCACGGCGCGCTTGGCCTTGTCGACGTATGCATCGCCGGCGGCTTTCTTTTTCTTGTACTCGTAATCCATTTCTTCGCCGGGGCCCGGGCCCTTGCCGAACAGCAGCCACGAGAAGATGTTGAACTTCTCTTCGGGCGGCGCAGCCAACTGGATGACCTTGTAGGGACAGTTGCGCTCGCAGTTGCCGCAGCCGATGCAACTATCGTCGATGTAGACCTCGCCGCCGGGGGTGCGGTGAATGGCGTTGGGCGGGCAGTCCGACATGCAGTGCGGATGCTCGCAGTGGCGGCACGAGGTGGGCACGTGAATGGTAGCGAACGACGGGCCGGCCTCGCGGTCCAGCCGCGAGATGCCGCCGTGGGTTTCAGCACATGCCTTCTCGCAGTTGTCGCAATGCACGCACAGCGATTCGTCGATCAATAGAACGTCGGTGCCTTCGCCGACGCCCTGTTCGATCAGGAACTGGATGATGTTGCCCGCCTCGGGCCGGCGCTGCATCTGCTCGTTCTGCATGATGCGCTGGCGGAATTTAGCCTCGACCTTGGCTTTCAGTTCAGGCTGCCCGTTCAGAAGCGCCTTGAAGGCGTCGCCCTGGATGCGGATGGTTTCCGTGGCGTGGGCGGCTTTCACTGTGGCCGAACGCGGCGCATCGGAGAGCAGCGCCATTTCGCCGATGTAATTGCCTGAGGGCACATAACTGAGGACGATGTCGCGCCCGCCGACACGCATGGACACCGTGCACGAACCCGCGCGGATCAAGTGCATGTCGTCGCCCTTGTCGCCCTGCTGAAAGATCACCTCGCCGGGCTTGAAGCGCTTCAGTTCGGCCGATTCCACCAGGGGCTTCAAGGCCTCGGTGGGCACGCCGGGGGCAAGATGCGTCTGCACCTGGCGCATGATGGCGGTCTGATCCAGCGTGCGGCGGACACTTTCCACCGAGCCGATCAGCTTCAGCATGGTACGGCGCGGCGTTTCCAAGAGCACGCAGTCGGACGCGGCCACGACCGTCGCCGTGCGGCGGCGGCCCGAGATCAGGCCCATCTCGCCGAAGAAAGCGCCCGGCGTCAGCTTCACCACTTGGCTCGGGTCAGCGGGGTTCAGTTCGATCGCCACCGAGCCGCGCAGCACGGTGAAGAAACTATTCGTATAGTCGTTGCGCCTGAAAACGGTGCCGCCCTGCTTGATGGCATGGAAGTCGGATTCCAGCATCACTTCGCGAAGCACAAGCGGGTTCAAGGCCGCGAACACCGGAATGACGGCGCGGACCTCGTTCACCACCGCATCGACATCCTCGGTTTTCAGCGGCGCGATTTTTTTACGCAACAGCGGTTCGTCGGCGGGCGCGATCTTGTTGCCCATGATGTATTCGACGACTTCATAGCCCTGGTTCATCGCCTGCTTGATCAGCGGGTAGCCGCCCAGCGCGCCGATGATGTAAAGGCCCTTCACGTTGGATTCGTAAGTGGGCGAGACTTCCGGCAGGGCCGAGCGGTCCTTGCTGGGAAACACCACGCCGCACGATTCGACGAACTTGCGCGGCGCGGAGGCGCCGATGCGCGCGATGATGCGGTCGCACGGCACGCGGGCTTCGCCCTCGGCCGTGTTGATGATCATGGCTTTGTCTTCAATGCGCGCGGGATCGGAATTGTAATAGCACTGGATGTCGCCCTTCTCGATGGCGTTGAGAATCAGCGTCAAGTTGCCCTGCTTGACGCGGGCGAATTCGCCTTCACGGTTCAGGATCACCACCGAGTTCTGCTTGGCCAGAGCGACCGCGTTTTCCACGCCGGCGTCGCCCGCCCCGATGACGATGATGTTCTCGGCCTCGTATTCCTCGGGGTCGTCGAGCTGGTACTGCACCATCGGATTGTCGGCGCCGGGACACGCCAGCTTATTCAGGTTGCCCTGAAGCCCGATAGCCAGAACCACGTTCTCGGCTTGAACCATGTCGCCGCTGGCGAGCTTGAGGTTGAAGATGTCGCCGTCTTTTTTGATTTCCACCACTTCCGCGTTGTAGCGGACGTTGGTTTTGAGTTCCGAAACCTGCTTGTCCCAGTTGCCCAAAACGGCCTCGCGCTTGCCGGCGGCAAAACCCACGTCGGCGCGCAGGGGCAGCACGTCGGGCGTGGCCATGACGAACTTGCCGCGCTGGTATTTGTAGATGGTATCGGAGAGGTGGTCGGTGCGCTCAAGCAGGATATGGCTGACTCCCAGCTTGGCGGCATGGGTCGCCGCGCTGATCCCGCCGGGACCGGACCCGACAATGGCTATGCGGAAACGATCTTGCGACAAAGCCCCAACCCCCACACTCCCTCCCGGACAATGTGGGAAGGCCCGCCAAAAGACAATATCACTTCAGCAGCATCCAGTAATACATCAACTATATGATTTCTATAAGAAAAAAAGCATTCCGCAACCAAAAGCGCGTGATTGTTTTGTACCGGTTTGTATCCGCGCCGAGTCGAGGCCCGACCAAGCCCGACCCGGGAGTCTTTTGAACGCTGCCCCGGGCCTAAAAGCCCCTAGCGCATGTCGAAGGGGAACTTGAAATCGCGGTCGATGGCCGCCAGCGTTTTGCCGATGGTTTTGTCATCGTCCATCGCCTGCACGATCAGCCCCGCGAGGTCGGCCCGGGTGATAATCCCCGATGCCCTGCGGTCCTCGGTCAACAGCCCCCGGCCCGTGGGGGTGGCGGTTTTCAGGCCGCCGGGGCGGATGATGGTGTAGTCCAGGCCCACGGCTTTCAGGTGGTCCTCGGCCTGGGTTTTGAGCGGCAGCATCTCTTTCAGGAATATTTTGGCCGGCATGGGGGCAGCCGCGAAACTGTCCCCGGCCCCGATGGTGGTGACCAGCACCACCCGGCGCTGGCCCAGTTCGGCCGCCGCATCGAAAATGTTTTTATTACCCAGATAATCCGGGCGCACGGCGCAACTGAAACAGGAGATGGTGGTGAGGACAACCCGGTAGCGCTTGTCCGTCATAGCGGCGCGGACCGAGGCCATGTCCAGCGCATCGCCGGGGATCAGTGTCACACCCAGCTTTTGCAGGGCGGCCGTGTCCGAGTTGGGGCGCACCACGGCGCTGACCTTCTCGCCGCGCGCCACCAGAATTTCCGCCACGTCCAGGCCCGTGTTGCGCGAGGCCCCGAAGATCAGGTAGCCGTCGTCGGGTGCTACGGCCTCGTCGTTTGGCTGGTCTTTGGGCTGGGGACTTGAGAACACCCAGGCTTCAACGTTCTGATGATTGCTGGTCACGTACAGCCACGACAGGGCGGCCAGGAAGATCAGCATGACCGCGGCAAAGGCGATGA
>JAEUKM010000153.1 GCA_016793085.1 Rhodospirillaceae bacterium | reverse complement strand
CGCCGAACCCGCCGGATGAACCTTCCTCCACCGTCAGCAGCACCTCATGGTGCTCGGCCAACTGCGCGATCAAATCCTTGTCGAGCGGTTTCATGAAGCGCGCATCGGCCACGGTGCAGGCCAGGCCCCGCGCCGCCAGCGTGTCGGCGGCTTTCAGGCAATCGGCCAGGCGCGTGCCGATGCTGAGCAGCGCCACCGAGGTGCCTTCGCGCACCACGCGGCCCTTGCCCAGCGGCAGCACGGACCCGCGCGCGGGCAATTCCAGGCCCAGCCCCTCGCCGCGCGGATAGCGCAAGGCAATCGGCCCCGCGCCGTGGGCAGCGGCGGTCGCCACCATGTGCATCAGTTCCACCTCGTCGGCGGCGGCCATGATGGTGAAATTGGGCAGGCAGCCCAAGTACGCCAGATCGAACGAGCCCGCGTGCGTGGCGCCGTCGGCGCCCACGTAACCGGCGCGGTCCATAGCGAATCTTACTGGCAAATTCTGCACCGCCACGTCATGCACCACCTGGTCGTAGGCGCGTTGCAGGAAGGTGGAGTAGATGGCACAGAAGGGCTTGAAGCCTTCGGTCGCCAACCCCGCCGCGAAGGTGACGGCATGCTGCTCGGCGATGCCGACATCGAACGTGCGCTTGGGGAATTTTTCAGAAAACTTGTCAAGCCCCGTGCCGCTGGGCATGGCCGCCGTGATGGCGACGATCTTCTCATCGGCTTGTGCTTCGGCGATCAGGCCCTTGGCGAACACGGACGTATACGACGGTGCCTGCGCTGCCGCTTTGACTTGAGTTCCGGACACCACATCGAACTTGGTGACGCCGTGGAACTTGTCCGCCGACTGCTCGGCGGGGCCGTAGCCCTTGCCCTTCTGCGTGACCACATGGATCAGCACGGGGCCGATCTCGGCATCGCGCACGTTCTTCAAGACCGGCACCAAGTGGTCGATGCGGTGGCCGTCGAGCGGGCCCACGTAGTAGAAGCCCAGTTCCTCGAACAGCGTGCCGCCCGTGACCATGCCGCGCGTGTATTCCTCGGCCTTGCGCGCCGCCTCTTCCAGCGGACGCGGGAACACCGATGCGATCTGTTTCAGCGCCTGGCGCAGGCTGATGTAGGGCTTGGACGACAAGAGGCGTGACAAATACGCGCTCATGGCGCCCACCGGCGGCGCGATGGACATGTCGTTGTCGTTGAGAATGACGATAAGGCGGCTTTTTAAGCTGCCCGCATTGTTCATGGCCTCATAGGCCATGCCCGCACTCATGGCGCCGTCGCCGATGACGGCCACGACATGATTTTTGCCGCCTTGCAGGTCGCGCGCCACCGCCATGCCCAGCCCCGCCGAGATGGAAGTGGAACTGTGGCCCGCGCCAAAGGGGTCGTACTCGCTTTCGGCGCGCGAGGTGAACCCGGACAGACCGTCTTTCTGGCGGATAGTCGTCATGCGGCTGCGCCGCCCGGTGAGAATTTTGTGCGGATAGGCCTGGTGGCCCACGTCCCAGATCAGGCGGTCGGCGGGCGTGTCGAACACGTGGTGCAGCGCGACCGTCAGTTCCACCACGCCCAAGCCTGCGCCCAAGTGCCCGCCGGTACGCGAGACAGAGTGGATGGTCTCGGCGCGCACTTCGTCGGCCAGTTGCGTCAACTGCTCGATGGACAGCCCGCGCAGGTCTTTGGGGCTGACCACGGTATCCAGCAGCGGCGTTTGCGGTGGAATGGAAGTTTCGGTCACGACTGAGCCGTTAAAAACATCAACATCAGGATTTGCGCGTCAGGACAAACCGGGCCGCCTGCCCGAGCAGGTCCGCCTTGGCCCCGAAGGGCTGCAAATGGCTCAAGGCCCGCTCAATTGTCTGTCCTGCCAAGGTTTTAGCACCTCCCACTCCCAGGCGGGAGACAAAAGTTCCCTTCCCGGAAGCAGCATCCTTGCCGGGGGTTTTGCCAAGGTCGGCCGAGGCCCCTTCCACATCCAAGATGTCGTCGGTGATTTGGAACGCGAGGCCCAAATCTAGGCCATAGGCCGCGAGGGCTTTTTCGGCCGCAGCGTCACCCGCCAGGATTGCCCCGGCAGAGGCCGAAAACGCGATCAGTCTGCCGGTCTTTAAGTTCTGCAAATGGGTCAGCGCCGCCACGTCAGCCTCTTTGGTCGCCTGCAAGTCGATCATCTGTCCGCCCACCATACCGGCTGCGCCTGCCGCTTTTGCCAGCGCCAGAATGACGCCGGCGCGGATACTGGCGTCGGAATGTGTCGCCGGTGCGGCGAGAATTTCAAAAGAGAGCGTCAGCAGAGCATCGCCCGCGAGGATGGCCGTGGCCTCGTCCCAGTGCTTGTGCACCGTGGGCCGTCCGCGCCTGAGGTCGTCGTTATCCATCGCCGGTAAATCATCGTGGATCAGCGAATAGCAGTGCACCATCTCGACCGCCGCCGCGACCCGCATGGATGATGCGCGCGGCACGCCCAGCATGTCGGAACCGGCGCAGACCAGAAACGGCCGGAAGCGCTTGCCGCCGTCCAGGGCTGCATAGCGCATGGCGTCCACCACGCGCGCCTCGGGGGTTTTGACGGCCGGGATGAGGCGGTCCAACTCGGCATTGACCGCCGCCGCGATGTCCGCGAGCGCCTGGGAAAAGTCGGTGGTCATGGCGTCGGGTAAGGCGCGGCTTTACGCGTTATCCATCGGCTCGAGGCCGAGCGCCTTGCCGGTCTGGGTGATCTTCTCGACCTTCATTTTGGCATCGGCCAGCTTGGCCTCGCAGTGGCGCTTCAAGAGCGAGCCCCGCGTGTACTTCTCCACCGCTTCGTCCAGCTTCACCTGGCCGCGCTCGAGGCTCTGGACGATGCTTTCCAGTTCCTTCATCGCCTCCTCGAAACCCATGCGGGCGATATCCTCGGGGATCGCGTCCTGAGCCGGTGCTTTCGCCATTCGTCAGTGATCCTTCAGCGTCTGAACATGGGCCGTTACGCTGTCGGCCAGCGCGTCGAGGTTATAGCCTCCCTCGAGCACCGATACCACCCGGCCCGCGCACGCGGTTTTGGCCACGTCCATCAGGGCCGCCGTGGCCCAGGCGAAATCGGTCTCGGTCAGGCCCAGTTGCGCCAGGGGGTCGTCCTTGTGGGCGTCGAACCCCGCAGAAATAATCAGGAAATCGGGCTTGAAAGCCGTCAGCGCCGGCAGAATTTCATCGCGCAGGCCCGCCCGGAAGACATCGCCCCGGCTGCCCGCAGCCAGAGGCACGTTGACCACGTTGCCGTGGGCCCCCTTCTCGGCGCGACCGCCGGTGCCGGGATAATACGGGTACTGGTGCGTGGAGGCGTAAAAGGCCTCGGCGTCGTCCCAGAAAATCTCCTGCGTGCCGTTGCCGTGGTGCACGTCGAAGTCCACCACCGCCACGCGCTTGAAGCCGTGCGCGGCGCGGGCGTGATAGGCCCCGACAGCCGCGTTGTTGACAAGGCAGAAGCCCATGGCGCGGTTGGACTCGGCATGGTGGCCCGGCGGGCGCATGGCCGAGAACGCATTGCGCGCCTCGCCCTTGGCCACGGCATCCACCGCGCGCACGACGGCCCCGGCCGCGCGCAGCATCGCCTCGCCCGAACCGGGCGAGACAACCGTGTCGGGATCAAGATGCTTAAGACCCGAGGCGGGCATGGCTTTGGTCAGCCGCGCGCCGAACTCGCCCGGATGGGCGCGGGCGATCTGTTCCAAAGTCGCTTCGGGCGCATTTTCGCGCGCCGTGTCTTTGAAGTCGGATTGCTCCAGGGCCTTCAGAACGCTGCGCAGGCGGTCGGGCGATTCCGGGTGGTAAGGCCCGGTATCGTGCTCCAGCGCGCTTAAGTGCGTCACGACCAGGGTTTTGGCGTTGGCGGTCATCAGAACTT
>JAEUKM010000076.1 GCA_016793085.1 Rhodospirillaceae bacterium | reverse complement strand
ACTGGCCGAACATGACGATCTGCAGCAGTTTCGAGCGTTCGGTTTCAAGATTGGACAGCAAACGTACCGCTTCCAGGCCCGCTGCGCCGAGGGCCTGCGCCTCGTCGACGATCAGCACTGCGTTACGGCCAAGTGCGTGCTGTTCCAGCAGGAAGGCGTTCAGGGCCTGGAGCATCTGCGCCTTGGTGCCCGCTTCCAGCCCGAACTCGGCGCAGACCAGGCCGACGATGCTGTCGGGGTCCACCTGCGGTGCGTTCAGGTAGGCGACCGCGTCGTTATCGGTGACGAGTTTGCGCAGGAGCAGGCGGCACAGCATGGTCTTGCCGGTGCCCACATCGCCCACGACCTTCAGAATGCCGGTGTTGCGCGCGATGCCGAACTGAATGGACTGGATGATCTCGACGTGCTTGTCGACCGGGTAGTACTGATTGGTGTTCGGCGTCAGCGTGAACGGGTGTTCGCGAAGTCCGAAGTGAGCCAGATACGGCATGATCGCTGCCGCTTTCGGATTACTTGGCGCGCAGGAAACGCACGCGCCGCTCGATGTCTGCCACCGGAATGTCGGGCGGCAGGCGGCCGGCCGCGCCACTGGCCAGCACGCGTTCATAGATCACGACCGCCTGGTCGTGGCGGTTTAGCTGATCGAGCACCAGGGCGAGGTTGTAGTTGTACATGGGCGCATCGGGCGTCAGGCTGACGGCACGGCGCAGATAGTCCAGCGCCGGCTCGAACTGGCCCAGCCTGGCGTAGACCAGACCCATTTGCGCCTTGATGGGGCTGAAGGAGGGATACTCACGCTCCAGCGTCTGCAGGCGCCGCAAGGCTTCGCCCGGCTCGCGCTCGGCGGTAATGGCCGTGAGGTTGGTGAGGGCCTCGCGGTTTTGCGGGTCGACCTTCAGCACACGTTCATACGATACGCGCGCTTCATCGGAGCGGCCGAGCTTCTGCAGCGCGGCCCCCCGGCCCAACTGGGCGAGGATGCTGCGCGGTTCCTGCTGCAAGGCGCGCTCATAGAACCCCAGGGCCATGTCATGGTCACCGCGCACCAGCGCGTTGTAACCGGCGGTGACGTTGTCCTGCGCTTGTTGCGAAACGCGGCGCACCTGCACGGCATCGCCCACGCCCTGGAAATCGTACTCGTCGCGTTTGATGTTGATGGGCGGGCTGAGCACGCGCGCCGGAGAGTCGGCCGACAGTTGGGGCATCGGCTGAGGATTGGCGGCGGCGGGACGCGCGGGCGGCGTGGCCGGGGCTTTCTCGGCGGCGGGCTTGGCAGGCGTCAGCGCCACGGGCTGATCGGCGGCGGCAGGCTCTTCAGCCGCTGGCGCAGGCGCGGCCGGAGCAGCGGCTTGTGGCGCAGCGGCTTGTGGCGCAGCCGCGACTTGAGTTGCGGGGGCCGGCGTCGCAGGTGCGGCGGCGGGCGCTGCCGGGGCAGGAGCCCCGCCGGCCACAGGAGCTTGCGTGGCGGGTTGCGCGGCCGGCGGTGGCTGGAGCGCCGGAGCGGCGGGAGGCGGTGCCGCAGCCGGTGGGGCCTGCACAGCCACTTGGGCCTGCGGCGGAACTGAATCATCAAACAGGAAAAATGCGGCGCCGATGACCACGGCCATAAGAACGGCGACGCCGATTCCGGCTAGGCGCCAATTGATGCTGGGAGCCGCCAGGCGCATGGCGCTGGACGCCAATCCGCCCTCGGAGGCAACAGCGACCGGTTGGCGCTGTTCGTTCTCTTTCTGCGCCTTCTGCAGAGCCTTATAAAGGACGCTCATTCACCCGCCCAATCGGCCGGCCGAGAAGGAAGAATTCGGCCAGCGTCCCCAACACTAAAATCCCGGGGAAACGTATACGCAAACCCCTTTAGGGGCAAGGCAGAGAACCCGGCCTGAAGATGCGGAAAAACCTGGGGTTTTAGCCTTTGCAGAGCGTCTTTTTGACGGAATTCACCAGCGCAAAATGGTTTGGCCTAGCAACCGCCCAAAGGTCAGCGCCGGCGTAACCATCATGCCGCCCACGGCCGCATCACCCATGGTCTGCCCGGCGCCGATCACCTCACCGGCCGCATACAGATTGGCGATGGGCTGGCTTTGGGTGTTGAGAACACGCAAGGCGCCGTCGATGGCAAGACCACCGGTGGTCGAGAGCGCCCCGCCCTGCTGACGGATGGCATAGAACGGCCCCTGCGAAATGGACCGCGGCATATGGCCCCGTCCAAAACGGTCGGCATCGTCGGCGCGGCCTTTGTTGTAATCGGCGATGGTGGCCGCAAGGGCCGCGGGCGGCAAACCGCACAGCTTTGCCAGCGCTTCGGGCGTGTCGGCTTTGAAAAATGCTTTGTGAGTGTTGTAGGGCTCTGTCATCGGCGGCTCGAACCAGGCCAGGACGATATCGGGGCTGTCGCGGCGGATCACATCGTCGAACACGATCCACATGCGCTTATGGGGCTGCGCTTCCAGCGCCTTCTCGCGCTTGTCGATGATGGGTTCGTCCTCGGCGACGAACCGCTCGCCATGGTCGTTCACCCAGATTTCCCAGGGCGGGCGGTTTTGCGGAATGGTGTTCACGCGCAGCGACAGGGGGCTGGGGAATACATCGTCCTTCAGCACTGTCAGCGTGGAGATGGTGTAAAGATGACCGTTGATGACCTTGGCCCCGATGCCGCGCGCGGCTACTAGGCCATCGCCCCGCGCCGTGGGGCAGAAGGCTTTCTGATACTGCGTGCGGTTCTGGATTTCGCGGTAAAGGTCGGTGTTGGCGGCATAGC
Organism: Rhodospirillaceae bacterium; assembly: GCA_016793085.1. Classification (GTDB taxonomy): domain Bacteria; phylum Pseudomonadota; class Alphaproteobacteria; order Rhodospirillales; family Rhodospirillaceae. Next base: position 18,521 of record JAEUKM010000076.1, on the reverse strand, counting down.
CGCCCGAGGTCAGCACCACGCTCTTGCCCCGTGCAGAGACGGCGGAGCCGTTGGCCCGCACGGCGTTAACACCGATGACGGCGCCGTTCTCGACCTCGAAAGACTGAAAGCGTGTGCTCAGCCACAGCGTCACTCGGCCCGCCCTTATCTGTGTTTCCAGCATCGGGCGGAACAGCGCGATGAGAGAAAGCCCCAGATCACGCCCCCAATAGGTGCGGGGTTTGCCGTAAGCCTGGTGACCGTAAAAAATGGTGGGGCAAACCGGATCGAAATCAAACCCGAGATCATCCAGCCAGTCCAACGTCGCCGCCGCCTGGTCGACCGCGAGGCGCGCGAGAACGGGATTGGCGTTGCCGTTGGAAATGCGCATGACATCGGCGAAATGCAGATCGGCATTGTCGTCGATGCCGCGCTCTTTCTGGCGGCGCGTGCCCGCCGCGCTCATCTGCGCCGAAGACCAGTGCAGAGTGCCGCCAATGTCGGCGGCAGCCTCGATGACCAGCACCTTGGCCCCGCGCTCAGCCGCGCAAATGGCCGCTGGCAGCCCCGCCGTGCCGGCACCGATAATGATGACGTCATAAAGCGGAAGCTGCGCCAAAATTTTCCTCGTTCTCTGCAAAGTCCGGATGAAAACCGCGATGTTTATAGTCGCGTCCATACCATTCGCAGACCTGCCTCTAATGGTATAGTTCGCGCAGTGACTGTCGGGGTCTGCGCCCGCACAAAATCGTGAGAATCTAAAATCGGTATCCGCAAAGGAATAGCTTGGCGCGATGCACGGTTATTCGATAAGCCTGCATCGAGCATTTTATTCTTGGGGAGATAACGCCATGACAATCGCGCGCGCACTTCTGGCAGCCGCCGCCATTCTGGCCGCGGCCCTGCCCGCCTGGGCCGGTCCCGGGTACGAACAGGACCGCAAGCAGCTTGAGTCTGTTTTGCAGGACATGATCGCGTGGTGGCCCGGCGCGTGGGATTCCTATCCGCAGATCTACTACGAAAAGAATGTGGCCGCGCCCAAGGACGGCCCACACGAACATTGGCACCGCACGTTTGCGCGCATTGATGCGCCGCAAGTGGGCGAGGTGGTGTTTTACGGCCAGATCAACGCCGACGGCCGCGACGGTCCGATCATCGCGGGCAGTCAGGTGCTCTACAAAGCCTACATCGACGAAAAGCTAGGGGCGGTGAACGTGTTGGGCCAGGGCCCCCTGAACCCCGAAGAGTTCGAGAATTTGCATGAGCGGCCCGAACTGTGGAGCAAGGTGCAGATGCGCGATCCGGCGGCGTTGAATTGCGACTGGATCTGGCGCCGAGACGGCGAGCATGTATTTGGCGTTCTGCAAGGCAACACGCCTGAAAAACAGCAGTATGGCCCCGGCACCTGCGCCTTCATCTCCAAGCGCACTGAAGCCGAGTTCAAGGCCGATGCGGAATGGGTGCTGACCCCCGATCAACTGTGGCTCTACGACAACAACTGGTCCGCGGGGCAACTGTTCCTGGGCCGCGAAGACCGCACACACATCAAACTCTATCGTTCGACGCCTTACGATTGCCGCGTCAAGGACGCTTCAGGCGCGCGCGAGACCAAAGGCTACGACCGCGGCTACAAGATGAAAGTGACCGGAAAAGACGGCGCCAAACTGGAAGCCATGCTGCTGCGCGCCGAGTACCCAGCGGCTGTGGGCCTTGAGGACAAGATGAAGTTGATGATCAGCGACAGCGCAGGCAAAGTGATCGCCGCCGCGGATGCCGCACCCCTGGCCAAGACCATCACAGTCAAGGCGGCAGGCATCGAAGCCAGCTGCCGCAAGAGTGATGCTTTCGAGCCGCTTCACAAGGCGGATTGAAGGCCACACTAGAAAGGACGCATGACCGACCCCGCACAACTTTATGCAGAAGCCGTGGGGCATCTCGGGGCGGGGCGGTTCGCGGACGCGGAAGAGTGCGCGCGTAAAATCCTGGCGACGGCGGGCCAACACGCCGACACGCTGAACATCCTGGGCCTGGCGCAGCTGCGCGGCGGCAAGCCCGAACGCGCGATTGTCGCCTTCAAGAAAGCGCTGAAAGCTAACCACAAGCTGGTGCCGGTGCACCTGAACATGGGGCTAGCTCTGGCCGAATTGGGCCGGCGCGAGGAGGCCGAGACAAGCTTCAAGTCCGCGCTGGCCATCGACGACCGGTCGATTGATGCTCACTTTCAGTTGGGTCTACTGCTGCAAAAGCGGTTCCGGTTCGCCGAAGCAAGTGAACATTTTCAGCGCGCCTTAGAGATCGATGAGAAGCACGCCCTCACTCATGGCGTGATGGGCGAAGCCTTGCTACTGCAAGGCCGTTTCGACGACGCCAAACGCCACCTCGAACGCGCCATCGCGCTGAACCCCAAACTGATCGGCGTCTACGACAATCTGGGTCTTGTCGCCGAAAATCAGGGCCGCAGCGAGGAGGCGTTGCAGTGGTTCGCGCGCGCGCTGGAAGAGGACCCGGATTTTCCGGGCTCGCATTTCAACCGCGCGGTCACGCATCTGCGGCGCGGCGACATGGCGCAAGGATTGGCGGAGTACGAATGGCGCTGGCGCACGCCCAAGACCAAGCTATCGACCCCGGTGCGCCCATTCACGCAAGCCGCCTGGTCCGGCGAGCCGTTGCAAGGACGCAGCCTGCTGGTGTGGGGTGAGCAAGGTGTCGGCGATGAAATCCGCACCGCCGGATTGGTGGCGGACTTGGCCGAACGCGGCGAGAAAGTTGTACTGGAGTGCGACAAGCGGCTGGTCGCGCTGTTCCAGCGCTCGTTGCCCGGCGTCACCGTTATCGAACGCCGCGATCCGCCTGTGAAAGCTGCGACTGACCCCACCATCGCTTTTCAATGTCCGGCCGAAAGCCTGATCCGGTTCGTGCGGCCCACGCTGGCCGAGTTCCCGAACCGACCGCGTTACCTGCGCGCCGATGAGGGCCGCACCGCCGGTTTCAGGGCACGGTTCAAGAAAGGCGCGGACAGCCCGCCGGTGATTGGCCTGTCCTGGGGCAGCTACAACCCGCAGCTTTTGAGCGGAAAAACCACGGCGTTAGCCGATTGGGCGCCAATTTTGCGCAAACCCGATGTGCAATTCGTGGGCTTGCAGTACGGCGATATCCGGACCGAATGCGAAACGGTCGAGAAGGAACTGGGCGTGAGTTTATCGCAACTCGGTGATCTTGATTTGATCAAGGACCTGGACGGCCTGGCGGCGCTTATCTCGGCGTGCGATCTCGTCATTACGGTCAGCAACACCACCGCGCACCTGGCCGGGGCGCTGGGCGTGCCGACCTGGGTGCTCTTGCCCTACGGACACTTTCAGCCGTGGTACTGGTTCTCGGGCCGCGCCGACAGCCCGTGGTATCCCTCGGTCAGGCTTTACCGCCAGCAAAAGTTCGGCGACTGGGCCAACGTCATTGCCCGCGTCGCCGCCGATATGCCAACAACCGCGTCATAGCCGCTTTGCCGGGTGTCTGGCCTGTTGCTATACTTCGGGCGACAGTATTTAAAAACCGGCCCGATATGAACCGACACCAACGCCGCGCCGCCGCCAAGAGCCCGCCCAAGCCGCAGCCGGCCCAGCAATCCACTTTGTCGCTTGCCATGAGCCCTGCCGGTGATGGCGTATCGTTTCCCAAGATCGACCTTTCGGGCGACGCCGCGCCCACGGTGAGAACGGACGGCGCGCCGCCTGGGTTGGGCCTGCGCCTGTTCTCGAAAATTCTGCTCTCCAAGTTCGTGCTGAACCGCGTGAAGCAGCCGGAAGTGGAAAAACTGCTGATGTCGGTGGCGCTTGAAGTGGGGCGGACAGATGTCGTCGACGAACTGACGCGCCGCCAGGCCGCGCGCTCGGTGCAGATCATATCGCTATGATCAGCTGCGCCGGGCCGATTGCTATAAAGCCCCCTGACCTCTCCCGGCGATGAGCACACCCGATCAATGGCTTGCTGAGGTCAGCGCGCACATCAACGCGCGGCGTTTTTCGCAGGCCGCTGTCGCCTGCCGCGCTGTTCTGAAATTGCAGCCGGGTCACGCCCAGGCGCATTATTTTCTCGGCCTAACGCAGTTTCACATCGGGGAGCACGCCGCCGCCGGCAAAAGCTTCGTTCAGGCGCTGCGCTTCGATGCCAAGCACGCCGGAGCATGCATCTATCTGGGGCGCATCGCAGCGATGCAAGGCCGCCTTGATGACGCGGCTCAGCACTACTTCGACGCCATCACGCACAATCCATCGGCGAAGGACGCCTACTTTCAACTGGGCCGCCTGTTTCATCTCCGCGCGCAGACCGATGACGCCATCGGCTGCTACCGGCAAGCTCTGCTGCTGGACGCAACCCATGCCGAAAGCCACGCCAACATGGGGTTGTGCCTGCTTCTGAAAGGGCAGTTGAAGGACGCAGCCGCCAGCCTGGAGTTTGCGCTAAAGCTGAACCCCAACCTGCCCAATGCCCATGACGGTTTGGGCATGCTGGCCGAAAGCCGCGGCGATGATGAAGCCGCCATCACCCAGTTCGATCAGGCCCTCGGCCTCGATCCGCATTACATGGCTGCCCGGCTGAACCGGGGCGTGACGCGGCTGCGGCGCGGTGAAATTCTGACAGGTATCGCGGATTGGGACGCGCGCTTCGATCTCTCCTCCGCAGACAACGTCATTACCCAAACGCGTCGCCCGTTCCGCCAACCGCTGTGGCAAGGCGAAGCCCTGAACGGCAAGCCATTACTTGTATGGGGCGAACAAGGCGTGGGGGATGAAATCCGGACTGCCGGGCTGGTCGCCGATCTGGCCGAGCGTGGCGAGAAGATCGTGCTGGAGTGCGATGCGCGCTTGGAAGCGCTGCTGGGCCGCTCGCTGCCCTCCGTGGAAATTGTCGGGCGCATGACGCCCCCAGTCAAAGCGACCACGAACAAGACGATTGCATATCAGATTCCCGCCGAGAACCTGATCGGCTTCATCCGCCCGACGCTTGAGGCCTTTCCCAAACGGCCACGCTATCTCATGGCGGATGAGTTAAAAACGCGGCAGTTCAAAGCGCGGCTGGCCGCGAAAAACGCATTACCCAAGATCGGACTCTCCTGGGGCAGCTACAACCCGAACCTGATTCACGGCAAGACCAGCGCGCTGATGGACTGGGCGCCGGTGTTGCGCACGAAGAAAAAGCATTTCATCGACCTGCAGTACGGCGAAACGCGCGCCGAACGTGACGCTGCGCAAAACAAGCTGGGCGTGGAACTGACCCACCTGCCCGATCTCGACCTCAAAGCCGACCTGGACGGCTTGGCGGCGCTGATCTCGGCGTGCGATCTGGTCATCACGGTCAGCAACACCACCGCGCACCTGGCCGGGGCGTTGGGCGTGCCGACCTGGGTGCTCTTGCCCTTTGGGCACTTTCAACCGTGGTACTGGTTCTCGGGCCGCGCCGACAGCCCGTGGTATCCCTCGGTCAGGCTTTACCGCCAGCAAAAGTTCGGCGACTGGGCCAACGTCATCGCCCGCGTCGCCGATGATTTGAAGGCGCTTAAACCTTAAAGGGCTATTTCACCGTGATGGTGATCCGCTCGGAGAAGACCGGCGGCGTGTGCGGGTGATGGTCGGTATCGCCCAGCACCATCTGCAAGGTATGCTTGCCCGGTTCCAGTTTGATCTCGGCTTCCGACTGCCCTTTGCCAAAGTGCAGGATGTTGGGCTTTTCGGTCGGCAGGTAGTCTTTCATGATCGGCGAGTCAGCATTCACCGCATCCAGATCGACCAGCACGTGATGATGGCCGGTGTTCTCGAAATCCACGCCGGCGGGCGCGATGCCCATGCCCTTCAGGCCAAAGCGTACCACGACAGGGCTTGAAACGGTTTCGCCGTCCTTGGGGGAAATGAAGTACGCCTTGGCGCCCGCAGGCGCGGCCGCACCCGCCGGTTTGTCTTGGGCAAGCGCCGCGGTACTCACACTTAATGAAAGCGCCAAAGGCAGGATCAGTTTTGCGAACGTCATAACATCCTCCGCTTATATATAAGCCGCCGCGAGACTAGGCCACGGGGACGCCGTCTTCAAGCCGGGCGCTTAGGCGCTCCCGTTCGCGGTCAAGGCGCGCATCGATGGCCGTATCGGGCACGCCCAGTGTCGACAGCACGCGCCCACCCAGTTGCAGACTGGCTTCCACGGTTTCGGGCACGACGTGCGTTGCCCCGCGCTTCATCAGGTCGGCGGCGTGGGCCGCGTCGCGGGCGCGCACGTGCACAGGCACGTTGAGCCACAGGGTGCGCACGTTGCGCACCAGGCGCGCAGCGGTGGCGGCATCATCCAGCGTCACGACAACGGCCAGCGCCGCCCCGGCCTGCGCTCGCTGCAACAGCTCGCGGCGCGAAGCATCGCCCAGATAGATCATGCGCCCTTGCCGGCGGTGCCGTGTTACCACCTCGACACTGCTGTCAAACGCCACATAGGGAATTTTTTCTTCTTCCAATAAACGTCCGACCGTTTCGCCCACACGCCCGAACCCGGCGATGATGACGTGGCCGCTGAGATCGCCCAGGCGCGCTTTCAGATCGCCCGCGGTATCATTGGTCTTTCGTTCGATCCAGGCGGCGATGTTACGCCCGAGCTGGGCGACAAAAGGTGTCGCAATCATCGACAAGCTGGCCACCAGCAGCATGAAATGCCCGGATGGGCCCGGCAGCAACTTGCGGCCCAGGGCGAGATCGATCGCTACGAGGCCGAATTCGCCGGCACCGCCCATCAGCAACGCCGCTTCGATGGCCGCGGGCCACGTGAGACCAAACAGACGGCCCGCCGGGACCAGCACCAACGCCTTAGCCGCGAACAGGCCGAGCACGGAGAGTACGATCAGCACCGGCGCGCTGTTGAGAAGCCGGATGTCGATGCTCATGCCGACGGAGAGGAAGAACAGCCCCAGCAGCAGCCCCTTGAAGGGCTCAATATCCATTTCGATCTGGTGCTGGAATTCGCTTTCCGCCAACAGCAGTCCGCCCAGGAATGCCCCCAAGGCCATGGACAAGCCTACGGCGGCGGTGGCCAAGGCGGTGCCGATGGCCGTCAGCAGCGTCACCGCCATCAGCAGTTCGGGGCTTTGCGCGGCCGCGACCCACCGGAAAATCGGTTTCAGCACAATGCGGCCAAGCACGATGATGACGGCCACGGCCATGGCTGCCTGGCCCACGGCGGTCAAAAGGCCTGCGCCGAAGCTGATGGTTCCGGGCGTTGCGAACACGCTGAGCATGGCCAGAAGCGGCACGACCATCAGATCCTGCATGATCAGGATGGAAAAGCAGGCGCGGCCCATGCCGCTGGTGACGCGTTTGGTTTCGTACAAAAGCTGCATGACGATGGCGGTGGACGACATGGCCAAGGCCCCGCCCAGCAAAATCGCCGCCTCGATTTTGTTGCCGTACAGATAAGCCACGCTGGCGATCAAGGCCGCCGTGACGAAATACTGCGCAGCCCCCAAACCCAGCACCAGGCGGCGCAGGGACCACATGCGGTTCAGCGACAGTTCCAGCCCGATCTTGAACAGCAGGAAAACGATACCGAACTCGGCCAGGGCCTTCACGCCCTCGACGTCCCCGATCACCAATGTTTTGAGTTCGGGCACATCCTTCACGATCAACCCCAGACCGAAGGGGCCGATGACGAAGCCCAATGCCAGATAGCCGACGACGGGGCTGATCTTCAGGCGGTGAAAGACCGGGATCACCAGTACGGCGGCGGCCAGAAAGACGATGAGTTCGCGTAAGTAGGTGAAGCTGTGGGTGTCGGTCATGGCCGCCACGCTAGGCGCTGGGGCCGCGGCAGGCAAGGCGGGGACGGCAGCGCTTGGAAATTGAAAGGCCTGACCCGGCTTGCTAGGTTGCGCAGGTTCGGATCGACCCCGGCTGAAAAGAATCCGAAGAGCCAGCCGGGATAGGGGGTATCTGCATGGTTCACCGTATCACCGCGGAGAAAATCGCCGTGGCCGTGAAAGACGGGTGCGCGAAAATGACGTGGGCCGATCTGGGCAAGATCGTCGCACGGCGGAAGGATATTTCCCGCCTGGTGGCAGGACCTTTGAAAAGCATGAGGGCCAAGGTTGAGTTGCTCTCGGAATTAACGCGCGATGTCTACAAGCACCGCTATCAGGATATTCCTATCGCCAGCGCCCTGATGGTGGCTTTTTCGCTGAAGTACCTGCTCGACATGCTGGACCTGATGCCTGATTTAGTGCCGGGCATGGATGAAAGCGATGATCCTGCGCCATACCAGGACGACATGGCAGTGCTTGCCCATGTCATGAAGGCCACGCAACGCGACATTCGGCGCTATTCTGCCTGGAAGAAACGCAACACCTGATTGCATGAGCCAGTCTGAACCTGTTCTGACGTTGTTTTTCCGCGAGTTGAAGCGCCGCGGCGTAATCCGTATCGGGCTGGCTTATCTTGTTACCGGCTGGGCTCTGACCGAGCCGGTGTCGTCGGTCATTCAAGTGTTTCAGTTGCCTCCCTGGCTGCTGACGGCGGGCTTTATCGTGTTCTTATCGGGCTTTCCCATCGCGGTGATCATAGCCTGGCTGTTCAAAATCAAAGACGGCGTCATTTATTTTACCGCAACGCTTGATGCGCTGCCCGACGCTCCGCAGCCGCATGCGGGTAAGTTTCATCGGCGCCTGACAATCTATACCGTAGTGATGGTAATGCTCGCGGTTGGCTTGTTCTTAGGCGGGCTCTTCTTCCGCGACATGAGTGAGCCCAAGGATGCAGGCATAAACCAGACTGCCATTGCCGTGTTGCCATTCGCCGATATGTCGCCTGAACGCAATCAGGGTTACTTCGCCGAGGGCGTGGCCGAGGAAATCCTGAACCTGCTCGCGCGCGATTCCAATCTGTCGGTCGTAGGGCGTACGTCGGCCTGGGTGTTCAAGGACCGCCCCGATGACTTCGCTTCCATCCGCGACATCCTGAAAGTAAGCCACGTGCTCGAGGGCGGGGTGCGGACAGCGGGAGGAGTGGTCCGCATTACCGTGCGTCTGATCGAAACAGCCACTGGCCATAATGTCTGGTCCGAGGAATTCACCCGGCCCATGACGGACATTTTCGCCTTGCAGGACGAGATCGGCGGCATTGTCGTCCGCCGCCTGAAAGGCACGTTCGTGCCGGCTCAGGCCGCGGCGGCCGTCAGCGCAGATGAAGCACACGCCTATGAACTGATGCTTGAGGCGCGTCAGAAAATGCGCATCCGGACCGTGCCTGAACTGGATGCGGCGCGCGCCAGCCTGAAACAAGCCAGCCTGCTGGCCCCCAACAATCCGCAGATTCTGACCATGCTGGCGGAAGCGCATTTGATGCTATCCAACGGCGCGATTTTCTACGGTACCGAGCCTTATGCCGTGGCCAAGGCCGAAGCGCTGCGCCTTCTGCAAAAAGCCCAAAGCATCGACCCGGATGACGCGGGCTCCTATTACATTCTGGCGCTGGCCGAGCCCTCCACCGCCGGAGCCATACGTTATCTGCAACGCGCCATTGAAATCGATGCCAAGGCGTTGCAGGCGATCAATATGCTTGGGATCATGTATATGGACGAAGCAGAACTGGTTAAAGCGCTTGACGCCTTCATGCGCGTTACGGCCATCGATCCGCTTTACCCAGCCAGCAACGTCAACATCGCTTACACCTATTCAGCCATGGGGCTGCACGATAAGGCGGACGCAGTCATGCCGCCGCTGATCAAAGGGGTAGGGCCGCTGCCCCTGGTGCGTTCGTCGACGAACCTGTTGCTGCTGCTCCGCGGCGATTTGGCCGGCGCAATGAGCGAGGCGCGCAAGATGGCGTCCGAGGTCGCCGGCAGCATGCGCAACCAGACCGTTATCCAGACCGTGGCGTTCCTGCTCGGCGACCGCGCGGCTGCGATATCCTTGTCCAACAGCGCCGTTGAACAGGCCGTGATGAGCGGCGCTCTCGACAATGCGGTAGAGTTATCGCGCGGTTCTTTCGCCAGCCATGACCGCGTTCAGCGTGCCGACATGCATCTGGTCGGGGATGCGCTGGTACGGGCCGGCCGTCACGATGAGTTCCTGGCCTTGCTGGGCCCTGTTGAAGCCGAGGCTTTTGCCGACATCATGGCTGGCGATTTTTCGGTGGCCGGACCGGCGTTGGCGATAGCGCTCAGACGGGCCGGCCGCGAGGCAGAGGTGACGTCTCTCATTTCGGTGATGCGCAAGCGCTTGGATCGCGTCGACGCCGCGGGCATACCCGAACCCTGCCGCGCCGTCCTGTGGGCGCGACTGTTCGCCATCGAGGGCAACCACGCCGAAGCCCTGAAACGTTTGGAGTGGGCTCTGGACAATGGCTGGAAGGGTCAATTGAACTGGGCCGACAGCGCCTATTACTACATGAGCGCTGTCTCTATCGACCCGGCCGACTTCCCTGAGTTTGAGCCCCTGCGTAAGGACGCCGAGTTTCTGCGCATCCGAGCAAAGTTCTGGGCCGCGGTGAACGCCGAACGCGCCAAGTTGGCCATGGCCCCCGTGGTGGTTCCGCCCCTATAGGCCTTTCTGCTAAGCTTGCCCCGCGTAAAGGCGGGGGCAGCCGTGCATTGGTTTTTCAGTGAATTAAAACGGCGCGGCGTGTTCCGGGTCGGAGCCGCATACCTTGCCACCGGCTGGTTCCTGACCGAGCCCATTTCGTCGCTTAGCCAAGCCTTTCACCTGCCGCCTTGGTTGCTGACGGCGGCCTTGGCCGCTCTTTTCGCAGGTTTCCCCATCTTGTTGGTTCTGGCCTGGCTGTTCGAGATCAAGGATGGCGTCATCCGCCGTATCGAACCGCGGGCCGCATTGCCCGAAAGCTCACCGTCGCCAAAAGGTAATTTTGACCGGCGCCTGACGGCCTATACGATTATCATGGTGGTGCTGGCGGCATGTTTTTTCCTTGCCGGATTCTTCTTCCGCGATTTCAACAGCGAGAAGAGCGTTGACCCTGCCCGGGTTTCCATCGCGGTGCTGCCGTTCACCGATATGTCGCCCGAACGCAACCAGGATTACTTCGCTGAAGGTGTTGCTGAAGAGATCCTCAACTTGCTGATCCGCGATTCCAGCCTGAAGGTCGTCGGGCGCACATCGGCCTGGGCATTCAAGAACCGCAACGAAGACATCGCCGCCATCCGAACCGTACTTAAAGTCAGTCACGTGCTTGAAGGCGGTGTGCGCATGGCGAATGGAATGGTGCGAATCACCGTACGTCTGATCGACGCAAACACTGCGCGGAATGTCTGGTCCGAGGAACTGACGCGGCCTATGACCGACATCTTTGCCCTGCAGGACGAAATCGGCCGCGCCGTCGCGCAGCGCCTGCGCGGCACATTTACGCCAACCCAGGCCGCGGCCGCGGTAAGCCTCGCAGAAGCCGAGGCCTACGACCTTATGCTGGCGGCCCGGCAAAAAATGCGCATTCGCACCGTGCCCGAAATGGAAGCAGCGCGCGACATGCTACAGCGTGCTGTGAAACTTGCACCTAACAGCGCGCCGATCCTGACTTTGCTGGCGGAATCGCATCTGCTTTTGTCCAACGGCGGCTACTTCTATGGCCGCGAACCGTACGCCGAAGCCAAAGCACAGGCGAAGGCGCTGGTGGACAAGGCGCAGGCCATCGACCCGAGCAATTCGCCCTCGTACTACCTGATGGCCTTGGCTGCACCGACAACGACAGGCGCCCGCGCGCAGCTTGAGAGGGCGCTGGCTATCGATCCCAAGGACATTCTGTCCCTGAATTTCATGGGCATAATGTACCAAAGCGAAGGCGCGCTGGATAAAGCTCTAGAAGCGTTCAACCAGGTGCTCTCGGTCGATCCGCTGTACCTGCCCACCAACATGAATCTGGCTTACGCCTACACGGCTCTTGGCCATGACGCCGAGGCTGAGGCCGTGATGCCGCGGGTGCAAGCGGTTTACGGCGATCTGCCGCTGATCCGATCCTCCATCGAACTGATCAAGTTGCTTCGCGGCGACATCGCGGGCGCACTTGCCGCATCGCGCGACGCCGCGGCCAATGCGGACGGATCATTAAGGAACCAAGCTGTGCTGGGTGCAGCGTTATTGCTCTTGGGCGAACGCACGCAGGCCTTGGGTTTGGCGGCCTCCGAGGTTGAGCGGGCCGTAATGAGCGGTCAACTGGACAAGGCCGTGGATTTGGCGCGGGCCAGTTTCGCCAGCCGCGACCGCGTGCAGCGCGCAGACATCGCGCTTGTGGGCGATGCGTTGGTGCGCGCCGGGCGCGGCAACGACTTCTTGCGGCTGCTGGGTCCACTCGAGGCGGAGGATTTCGCTGCCACCTTGGGCGGCGACCTGCCCATGGTGCTTCCGGGCCTCGTGGTGGCGCTGCGCGCCGCCTCGCGCGAGACCGAAGCGGCAGCGCTCTTGGCCGTTATGCGCAAACGTCTCAATGCGATTGATGCGCTGGGCCGGCCTGAGCCTTACCGTGCTTTTTTGTGGGCGCAGCTTCTCGCACTGGAGGGCGAAAACGCAGAAGCCCTGCAACGCCTGGAATGGGCCATTGATGCCGGATGGAAAGGGCAGATGAACTGGCCCGACCGCACGTATCTCTATGTCAGCGCCGTCTCCACCGACCCAGCACAATTCCCGGCGTTTACGCAATTCCGCACGCAACCCGACTTCGCGCGTATCCGCGACAAGTTCTGGATCTCGCTCAATGCGGAACGGGCCAAAGCAGGGCTAGCCATCAAGCGCTGAAAGACCGGGATCACCAGTACGGCCAGGTGAAGCTGTGAGTATCGGTCGTAGCCGCCACGCGAGGCGCTGGGCCCGCGGCAGGCAAGGCGCGAGCTGCCCTTGCCGCGGCCACGGCATACCCTAAGATGCGAACCAGGGGAGCACGCACATATGTTGAAAGTCATTCTCGCCGCGTTGGGCCTTGTCTGCGGCCCGGCCCTGGCGCAAAGCACAGCGCCAAATCAAGCCCAGCAAGACCAAGACCGTTTCGAGAAAGCCCTGTCCGAAAGCGTCATGCCGCTGATGCAATCCGGCGAAGCGCTGACGGGTACGGGCGGCGCGTGGCTGACAGAGAAAGCCGCCAAAGCGGGCATTCTGATGATCGGGGAAATGCATGGCGTGGCCGATATCGCACGCGCGGCTTCAACCCTGGCCCGCGCCAACGGAGCCCGCATTTACGCCGCCGAGGTGGGCGATACGGCCGCGTGGAAGCTGAACCCTCTGCTCGTGACAAGCGACGGCGCCTTCGAGGCATACATGGCCGATGCCAGGCGCGCCAACAGCTTTGCTTTTCTGAACATGCGCGAAGAGGCCGACTTCGCCCGCACCGTCATGCGCCACAGCGATGGACAGCGCGGCGAAATGTGGGGCCTGGACCAGGAGTTCATCACCTCAGGGCCCGTGCTGATGGAGCGCCTGGCAAGTCTTGCGCGCACACCCGCGCAAAAAGAGGCCGTGGACAAAGCGCGGCCCGATTTCGAACAAAACTTCTTTGCTTTGAGCAAAGTTCCAAAGGCGACGTTCGAGAATTTGCGCGCGGCGTTCGCAAAAGGATCGCCCGCGGCGCAAACGCTGATCGAGGATACCGCGCTGTCGAACGACATCTACGCGGCCCTGGGGTACGCCCAGAACGCGCCCCGCGAAGAGCTGATGAAACGCAAATTCCTGATGCACTGGCGCAAAGCCGCGAAAGCGCGCGGCGGCGCCCCCAAGGTGGTGATGAAGTTCGGATCGAACCATCTGCAGGCGGGGCTATCAACCACCATGGTACCCGCGCTGGGCGGGTTCGTGCGCAACCTCGCGCTAATGGAAGGTAAAAACACCTTCAGCGTTTTCATTTTGTGCGGACCTGATGGCGCGCAGCGCGCCTTCGACGGATCGGCCGCAAGCTGCCAGAAGGAGTTTGAAGGTGCGCTCGGTAAACTGGCGGCGCATGCACGGTCCGACACGTCAATAGTGTTCAACACCGCGCCCTTACGCGCCATCGCCGGTACGCTGAAACGCCTCAACGTGGGCGAGGACGCGCGGCAATATATTTTCAGCTACGACGCGCTGGTGGTGCTGAACGACGCCACGCCCGCCACGCATTTCGCAACACCCAAGCCTGAATGGTTTCAGCAGTGAGAGAGTAATGGCGCGCCCGAGAGAATGAAAGTGGGAACCAGTGGACCGCGCTGATTCGCTTGGACCGCGAGGCCAAAAGATAGGAGCGCCTTGCAGGCCTTAAGCGACCGCTCACCGGCTCTTTGGTGTTCCGGCTCGATTATTCTCCATATAATCAAACGCTTAAGCGCCATTTGGCTAGGAAATCGCTTCAGAAACAGTGAATGGACTTAATAACCCTGCTTCGGACTTTAAGAATGGTTCCCAAATGGCGAGTTTGCCGACCTCTCTGAACCGACAGTCTTACATCATTCACGATTAATGCCTTCAGTGAGGCAGTCTCGATTCTCGCAGTGTGATCTAATGCGCAACAATCAAGGGAATTGTCGTGTTCTCGAACATGTACCTTGTCACTCCGCCAAGGACGAGTTCGCGCATCGGGCTATGTGAATAGGCACCCATCACCAATACGCTACAGCCAAAGTCTACGGCAGTAGAAAGAATCAGTTCGCCTGTTTTGCGCTTCTTATCTTTTAACCGAAGCACTTTCGACTTTAAGTCATGTTTGCGCAAATACGTCACCAGGATTTCTGCATCTGCTGCTGGCGCATCTCCGACCTGAATGATGTCTGCTCCAGCTCCAAGCTGTAGAATGGGCAAAGCTCCTCTTACCGCCCTCATTGCTTCGACGCTGCCATTCCAGGCAATAGCAGACCGCCCGAACAAGCCTTTTTTAGCGGTACCCGGAACAGCCAACACAGTCTGTGCAGAAACGAAGATGCATTGCTCAAGAAGTTCGTAATCAGTGTAACTAGCATTTCCTGCTGGAACATTTGCAACAACCAGATCGGCGCAACGCGCAAGGGAAAATATGTCTCTCGGCTCAATTTTCTCCGTAGTAATCCACGATGCCGAGGCCCCCTTACTGCTCGCCCGTTTTGATGCAGAAATGCGTGCTTCTCGGCATCCTTTCTCAAATATCCGTTTCGCTAAGTTTCGCCGTTCTACAGAAAGCTTGGCGTTAATTTCATACAGTTGTGAATAACTCGCCCCCACAGGGCCAAACGCCCCCTGCTCGACCATAATCTCGGGTTCAGGAACCGCGTCATATCCGAGAACATCCGCGCCGAAACGTTGGGCCAGCGTCATTGCCGCGCCGACAACATGCGTAGAGTTTCCGATGCCACTAAGGGGGACAACGATTGACTTGATGGTCATGTTCAACTCCCTTTACTGTCAGCGACGGTTAATTTTACGTCTCCTCGACAGCGGTCAACATACGACATTGGCGCAGTGACTGCGCCGTGACCGCAGCACTTTAAGTTTCGCTTCCTGCCAAGAGGACGTATCAAACTGCATTCTCTTATTTATCAGAGAGATGCGTTTGCGCAGGGAAACTGACTACGCTACGAACAACTGACAAAAGTGATGACATGTAACAAACTAAAACTCGCCGTCATGAGATGGCGCCCCAGGTCCAGTGATCATTTCCTAGATTTTCGCATAAATTAAGCGAACACCCGAACATGACCGCATCATCTTGGGCAAATGTTTTTGAACCCCTTGATATTAGTACCCACTGCAAATCCACTTTCGTCATCACGTCGACCACTATACACTTACAATTATGGTAGCGACCGCTCGGATTGAAAGATGCAAGAAAATCTAGCCTCCACGAAGCGGCGAGAAACACAGATATTTCTGTTTCTCACGGTTGTCCTGTTCCCCGTAGTGGCCGTTGGCCTTGTTGCTGCGTTCGGATTCATAATCTGGATCTGGCAGATGCTGATAGGGCCACCCGGCATATGACAACTCCCACTGCATTTTCGCATGCACGCAGAGCTTTTCTGCGCGGCAAAACAAGTGAGCCTGCAGCACTTCGCCCGCCCTGGGCGCTTTCCGAAACCGAATTCATAGAAAAATGTACACGCTGCGGTGATTGCGTTTCCGCATGCCCACAACATGTTTTAATAAACCTTGATGGTGGCTATCCCGCCTTTGACCCACAACGAGGCGAATGTACTTTTTGCGGCGAGTGTGTGACCGCTTGCAGTGCGAAAGCTCTTTTACAAACTCAAGATCAGAAGCCCTGGCACACTACGGCTGTGATCAGCAGCGCATGCTTAGCGCAAAACGGCGTGACGTGCTTGAGCTGCCGTGACGCCTGCGGGGAAACCGCAATTCAGTTTCAAATCGCAAAAGGCGGCGTAATACCTGCGCTAAACGCTGATCGCTGCAACGGCTGCGGGGCATGCGTGAGCGTATGTCCAGTGAACGCGATATCATTGACCTGATAGGAGGCGGGCTATGAGTGACGACATCCACATTGCCAGCTTTCTTGTTCACCATCGCCCTGAAGCCGACGCACTGATTGACCAACTCACGCTTATCTGGGGCGGTTTGGAAGTTGCGGCGCGCGATCAGGGTCGCAGCATATTACTGCATGAAGTGGATGACACTCGGACGATGCTTGATTGCATGGATGCCGTGCAGTCCTTGCCGGGCGTGATTAGCGTAAATCTTGTTTACCACCATGCAGAGCCGCGCTCTGCCCTCAACGCCCCCGTAGAGCGTCAAACACGGAGCCAGGCATGACAACACGCCGCGACTTCATTCGTGCCAGCGCCGTAAGTGCCGCCGCAACTGCGGCAGGCATGGCAGCTCCTCAGGCCGTAAGTGCGGCGACTGACGCAGGCCCTGGGGAAATGAAATGGAGTAAAGCGCCGTGCCGTTTCTGCGGGACAGGCTGCGGCGTATCAGTAGCCGTACGGGACAATCGCGTCGTTGCGACCCACGGCGACCCTGAAGCCGAGGTGAATCGCGGCCTGAATTGCGTAAAAGGTTATTTCCTCTCCAAAATCATGTACGGCGCTGACCGTCTGACCACACCCTTGATGCGCAAAAAGGACGGCCAATACGCGAAGGACGGAACGTTCGTACCTGTTAGTTGGGATGAAGCGTTCGATCTCATGGCCCTGCAATTCAAGCGTGTCTTGAAGGCTAAAGGCGGCACAGGCATCGGCATGGCAGGCTCCGGCCAATGGACGGTGTGGGAAGGCTATGCCGCCAACAAGCTGATGAAAGCTGGCTTTCGCTCCAACCATATTGACCCGAATGCACGGCATTGCATGGCATCGGCGGTCACGGGTTTTATGCGCACATTCGGCATTGATGAGCCGATGGGTTGCTACGACGATTTTGAAGCCGCCGACGCATTTGTTCTGTGGGGCTCGAACATGGCGGAGATGCACCCCATATTATGGACGCGTGTGACCGACCGGCGCCTCTCGCATAAAGGCGTGAAGGTTGCGGTGCTGTCCACGTTTGAGCACCGCAGCTTTGATCTGGCCGACATCCCGATCATCTTCAAGCCGCAAACCGACTTGGTGATTTTAAATTACATCGCTAATCACATCATCAGGACCGGCAAGGTCAATAAAGCCTTTGTTGAGAAACACGTCGGCTTCAAGCGGGGCAATGACGACATTGGCTACGGATTGCGCCCCGACAATCCATTGGAAGTAAATGCCAGGAACGCGAACGATGTCGGCGGCGGCCACCCGATAACGTTTGAAGAGTTCGCCGCATTCGTTGCGCCGTATACGCTGGAGTATGCCGCTGAAATGAGCGGTGTTGAGCCCGGCTGGTTAAGACAACTGGCCGAACTCTATGCCGACCCAAACGTCAAAGTGATGTCTCTGTGGACCATGGGTTTTAACCAGCACACCCGCGGCACATGGGCCAACAACATGGTTTACAACATTCATCTGCTGACCGGAAAAATCTCAACGCCGGGCAACAGCCCATTCTCGCTCACAGGGCAACCCTCTGCGTGTGGAACGGCGCGCGAAGTCGGAACATTTTCGCATCGTTTACCTGCGGACTTAGTCGTCACAAACCCCGAGCATCGCAAGCATGCGGAAGAAATCTGGAAAATTCCACACGGTGTGATCGTTGATAAGCCCGGCTATCACATTGTTCAGCAAAACCGAATGCTGAAGGACGGCGCATTGAACGCCTATTGGGTCATGGCCAACAACAACATGCAGGCCGCACCCAATCTCAATCATGAAGGTTATCCGGGCTACCGGAATCCAGAGAACTTTATCGTCGTTTCAGACCCTTACCCGACCGTGACCGCACAAGCCGCCGACTTAATACTGCCAACAGCCATGTGGGTTGAAAAGGAAGGTGCGTACGGGAATGCTGAGCGCCGCACGCAATTCTGGCATCAGTTAGTAAAGGCCCCAGGCGAAGCGCGCTCTGATCTTTGGCAACTGATGGAATTCTCGAAACGCTTCACGACCGACGAATGCTGGCCGGCTGAAATCCTAGAAGCTAATCCGAAGTTCAAAAACAAAACACTTTTCGACGTTTTATTCCGCAACGGCAAAGTCAACGGCTTTGCTCCGAACCAAGT
>JAEUKM010000065.1 GCA_016793085.1 Rhodospirillaceae bacterium | reverse complement strand
GGCTTCGCGGATCAGCGCCACGCTTTCGGCGGTGCTGATGGTGCTCACGTGCAGGTGGCCACCGGCGTAGGCGTGCAGGGCCAGGTCGCGCTGCAGGGCCACGGTCTCGGCCACGGGCGGCAGGCCCTTCAGGCCCAGGCGGGTGCTCATGGGGCCTTCGTGCATTTGGCCGCCGCGGCTCAGGTCGGGGTCGTGGGGGTACACCATCACCGGCGCCTGGCCCATGCCGCTGCTGTATTGCAGGGCCAGCAGCATCAGTCGGCTGTTGCGGATGGCGCGTTGGTCATCGCTGAAGGCTACGGCCCCGGCCTGCTGCTGGTCGTAGAGTTCGGCGAGCTGTTCGCCCTTGAGGCCCTGGGTCAATGCGCCGATGGGCAGCAGCTGCACGGGGTGCCCCTGGGCGCGGGCCAGCAGGTAGCCGATGCCGGCGCGGTCGTCGGTCACAGGTTTGGTGCTGGGCAGCACGGCCACGGCGGTGAAGCCCCCGGCGGCGGCGGCGTCCAGCCCGTTGGTGATGCCGCATTTCCATTCCTCCCCGGGGTCGCGGAAGTGTGCGCGCAGGTCCATCCACCCCGGGCTTACATGGATATTGAACTCCTCGCGAGCCTCGGATGATGAGCCGCCCTCGTTCGGGTTACGGTCATCGCGAGCGCCGAGGGCCGAGGCGCGAAGCGATCCCGTAACGTCAAAGGCCCCCTTTGCGGTAACGCGTTCCCCCACCTTCACGATCACCCCATCGCGCACCAGGATGTCCACCGTTAGGTCATGGTACGGACCGGCGGGGTCCACCACCTTCACGTTGCGGAGTACGAGCTCGTTCATCGGGTGTTGCGGATAAGGAACACTTCAGCGGCGAGGAACAACAGCGCCAGGAGGATGAACCATTTCCAGAGCTTGCGGCCCTGGTCCAGTTCGCCCAGGCGGAGGGAGAGGTCGGTGCTGGTTTCGTCCAGCACCGAGAAGCTGGTGAGGCCGCGCTCGGTGAGCTGGGCCTGCAGTTCGGCGGGGGTGTAGGTGCGCAGGTCGCTTTCGCGGCGCGCGAGGTTCAGGGCCACGGCCAGCGCGGTATCGGGCCCAAGGGTGACGAAGTAAGGGCCATCGGGCAGGTCGGTGTCGTGCAGCAGCAGGTCCGTGCGGCCGGGTGTGCGGCGCACTTCGGGCACCAAGTCCAGGCCGTTGGGGCCTTTCAGGTGCGGCGGCTCGTCGGTGGCCACGGCCAGGCCTTCCAGCGGTATGCGGGCCTCGTCGCCGATGGTGTGGTACAAGGTGCCCATGGGGCGGCTCAGTTCGGCCATGCGCAGCAAGCTGGTGGCGAAGAGGCTGTGGCGGGTGAGGTTGCTGGCGCTCTCGGCCAAGGGGCTGGCACAGAGGTATACGCTGCCACCGGCCTCTTGCGCGCCGTTGGCCGCAGCGGGGCGCTTGGTGGTGCGGGCCAGCCAGGCGCTACCATCCTGCAGGCGCAGCAGCACATCGCTACCGACCGCCGGACGCAGGCTCCAGCGCTCGCGCACCACGGGCAGCTCCACGTTGCGCGGCATGGTCTGGAAGATGGCGCGGTAGAAGGGTTCTTCCAGGTCGATGCGGTCCACCTTCACCAGGCCGGTGTCCATCCGCGCAGGGGGTGCGGCGCCCACGCTGGCGAAGAGTTCGGCGTAGCGGGCGGCGTCGCCCTGACTGGGCGGGAATACGGCGAGGCTGCCACCGGCTTCCACGAATTCCACCAGCGCACGGCTGAGGCCGCCGGGCACATCGGGCAGGGCGTTGAGCACCACGAGGTCTTGCTGCTTCAGGCTGGCGAGGTCCAAGGCGCGGTAGGGCTGGGTGCTGAAGGTGTGCGCACTGTCCAATCCGAACACGCTGGTCACAGCGCGGTCGCCCTCGGGGTCGTTGCCGGTGACGAGCAGCACACGCAGGCGGTCGGTGACGCGGTAGGCCAGGTAGAGCTTGTCATCGAACACCACGGGCTGGTCGTTGATGCTCACCACGCCCCAGTGGTCGCCGGGGCCATCGCCGAGGAAGCGCAGGGTGGTGTCCACCGCGGCGCCACCGGCCACGCTGAAGCTGGCCACGGCGCGTTGCCGCCCATCGATGTCCAGCCGCAGCGGCACGTTCACCAGCTCTTGCGCGCCGTGGTTGTGGATGCGCACGTGCAGCACCTCGTCCTGCCCGGCGCGGCGCACCGGCGTGGCGAACCACGCGCTATCGATGCTCAGGTTGTCCGGCGTGGTGGGGGTGAGGGGCACGATCACCGTGGGCACGAGGCTGTCGTTGGTCCACTGGTCCACATCGGTGATGCTCTGCTGCAGGTCG
>JAEUKM010000061.1 GCA_016793085.1 Rhodospirillaceae bacterium | reverse complement strand
CGCCGAAGACCAAGGCGGGGGATTGGGCAACGTGCTTTTGTACCATCAGGGCATGGCGGTCAGCCCCAGCCGCATCGTCACCACGGCCGAGGCCCGCGCGCAGGACAACGGGCGGCTGTCAAAACGCATCGAGTACCGCTTGCAGCCGGTCAGCGGCGACAACATCCTCTCGGTCGCGGCCGAGAATGCCGACGGCGTGGTCTCGCCCGCCGTCGAGCGCGCGGTGCCCGCCTCCCGCAAGATCGAGAAGCCCGCGCTCTATATGCTGGTGGTGGGCATCAACAAATACAAAGTGCCGCGCCTGAACCTGGAATACGCCCGCGCTGACGGCGAAAAGATCGCCGAGACCATCTCAAAGCAGGCATCGACCCTGTTCTCGAAAGTGAAGATGACCAGCCTCTACGACGAGAAGGCCGAGCGCGCCTCCATCCTGGCGGCGATTTCCGAGCTGGAAGCCGCTGCCCCCGATGATTCGGTGATCATCTATCTCGCCGGTCACGGCGAGGTTTTGGATAACCAGTTTAATTTCCTGACGCATTCCATCAGGTATCCATTCAAGGCCGCCGACGCCAAGCAGAACGGTATTTCCTTCGCCGATCTGGGCGAGGCGCTCGGCCGCTTGGATGCGCGCAAGATCACGCTGCTGCTCGACACCTGCAAATCGGGTGACGCCTTGCAGGGCTTGGATGTGGCCGAACGCGACCAGCGCGTGCTCGGCATCTTCGGCGGCCGTGTGGGGCTGCACCTCTTGGCCGCCACCGACAAGGGCCAGTTGGCCACGGAATTGAGTTCCTTGGGCCACGGCATCTTTACCTACTCGCTCCTGGAGGCCTTGGCGGGCAAGGCTGATTTGCAGCCGGTGGACGGCCTCATCTCGGTGAAGGAGCTTGTCACCTACGCCGAGGACAGCGTGGCGCAGTTAAGCTCGCAGTATGCCTCGGTGCCGCAGCGCCCCACGGCCTACTCGCGCGGCTATGACTTCGCCATGAGTAGGAAGTAACGCGCGCAGAAAATAAAAAGCATGGAAAGCGCCATGAATTGCGGGGATGTGATATCCCCGCAATTCATGAAACTCACAATCCGGCTTTTTGCACCGCGTCATACCGGCGAAAAAAGTTATTCACGGAACTCACCTGCATTCGACCTGCATTTGCAGGCGGCGGTCTTGCGCTGCACCAGAATTCTTCACAATGCCGGCATGCGTGTTTCTAACATGTTTCACATGAAACAGCAGTGCTTCACGACTTCACGAAGTCCAGCAAGTCCTTGTTCAGTTGGTCCTTGTGCGTATCGGTAATGCCGTGCGGTGCGCCGGGGTACACCTTCAGCTTAGCCCCCTTCACCAGCTTGGCTGACTTCGGACCCGAAGCGACAAAGGGCACGATCTGGTCGTCGTCGCCGTGGATCACCAGGGTCGGAACATCCACCTTTTTCAAATCCTCGGTGAAGTCGGTTTCCGAGAACGCCTTGATGCAGTCGTAGGTGTTCTTGTGACCGCCCATCATGCCTTGCAGCCAGAATGAATCGATCATGCCCTGCGAGGGCTTGGCGCCGGGGCGGTTGAAGCCGAAGAAGGGGCCGCCCGCGATGTCCTTGTAGAGCTTCGAGCGGTCCACCAGGCTGCCGGCGCGGATGCCGTCGAACACGCTGATGGGTAAGCCTTCCGGGTTGGCAGCGGTTTTCACCATCAGGGGCGGCACGGCCGAAACTAAAACGAATTTCGCGATACGCTTGGTGCCGTGGCGGCCGATGTAGCGTGTGATCTCGCCGCCGCCGGTGGAGAACCCGATCAGTGTCACGCCTTTTAAGTCCAGCGTATCGATCAGGGTGGCCAGATCGTCGGCGTAGGTGTTCATCTCGTTGCCGTCCCAAGGCTGGGTCGAACGCCCGTGTCCGCGCCGGTCATGGGCGATGCAGCGGAAGCCGTTATTGGCCAG
Organism: Rhodospirillaceae bacterium; assembly: GCA_016793085.1. GTDB lineage: Bacteria > Pseudomonadota > Alphaproteobacteria > Rhodospirillales > Rhodospirillaceae. The sequence continues at coordinate 32,523 of JAEUKM010000061.1, read as the reverse complement.
GTGGAACATCTGCGATTCCCAACTGTCGGCGGTCAGCGGCCAGCCGTGCGAGAAGAGCACAGGGTTTCCTTTGCCCCAGTCCTTGTAATAGATGCGCGTGCCGTCCTTCACCGTCACATAGTTGCCGGTCGATGCGGGCGCGTCGGCCGCGGCAGCCGGGCGGGCGAGTGTGAGGGCAGCGGCTGCGGCGGCAGTGCCGGTGAACAGATTGCGGCGTGTTCCAGTCATAGCGGTTCTCCTGCGGTGGAAAGCGGTTGCGGTGTCAGCGAAGGGCGGCCAGCAGGGCCGCGGCAGTCTCGGCGGTGGACGCATGGTTCTGGCCGGTGATGAGCGCGCCGTCGCGCACCACATGCGGTTGTCCGATCCCGCGGCTGCTGTAGAGCCCGCCGCGTTTCTTCAGTTCATCCTCAAGCGCGAACGGCAGCACGTCATTCAAGCCCGCGTGCGTCACTTCGGCGTTGGAATAGCCGGTGACGTGCTTTCCGTTCACAAGGCTTGTGTTCAAGAGCGCCGCAACACCGTGGCACAGGAACGCAGCGGGCTTACCCGCCGCATGCAGCGTCTTGATCAGCGTAATCGAGCAAGGGTCGGCGGCCAAATCCCATAGCGAGCCATGGCCGCCGGGATAGAACGCGCCGCTGAAATCCTCGGCGTGGATTTGCGCCAGTTGCAGCGTATCGTTTAGCGCCGCGCGGGCCTGGCGGTCGTGCCTGAAGCGCGCCAGTGATACCGATCCCGACGCCGGGCCGTCGCTCTCGGGGTCGACGGGGGCGTATCCGCCTTTGGGGGTAGCCAGAGCAATTTCGGCGCCGGCGTCGAGAAAGGCATAGTAGGGCCCGGCGAACTCCTCGAACCACAGACCCGTTTTCTTGTCGGTGGCGCCAAGCCGTTCGTGAGAGGTAAGCACCATCAGCAGTCTCATGTGGTCCTATGGGAATGGGCCTAAAAGCATGGGCCTTCAACGTCACTTTGACTGGCCTCGATCTTGGCCCTGGCCCCGCCCACTGCCGAGTTAAGCGGTGTAAATTCTTATTACGCGGCCTCTGGTGGTGATTTTCAGTGGCCGGCCAAGACGTTAGAATTTGCAAAACCGCAAAGCCCCGCCGGATTCAAAAACAGAAGTTTGAGAACAACCAGTGCCGCACGACGATCTTCACTTCGGGCCGTTCCGCCTGCATGTTGCCCAGCGCCTTCTGACCGAGAAGGGCAAACCCATCGCGCTGGGCAGCCGGGCGCTGGAAATCCTGATTCTGCTGATCGAACGCGCGGGCCAGCTCGTCAGCAAGGACGATATCGTCGCCCGCGTCTGGCCGCAGACTTACGTGGGCGAGGCCAACTTACGCGTACACATCGCGGCTTTGCGCCGGGCCTTGGGCGACGGCCGTGCGGGCCGGCGTTTCCTCACCAACACGCCGGGGCGCGGTTACACGTTCGTGGCCCCCATTACGTCAGGTGCTGATGTGGCGCGCCGCCAGGCTGCGGAAAAAGCCGCGCCGTTGTTCGGCCTGCCCATGACATCCCCGCGCATCCTGGGGCGCGGCGATGTGATCGAGGTTCTGCAAGCCCAGTTGCAGCAAAAGCGGCTGGTGACGGTTGCGGGCATCGGCGGCATCGGCAAAACCACGGTTGCCGTCGCCGTCGCTGAGGCGAGCCTGGCCGCGTATCCCGACGGGGTGCGCTTTGTCGATCTGGCCCCGGTGATGGACGCAGGTCACGTGGCCGGGGCCGTCGCCAGCGCATTCGAGATCGCGCTGCGCGCGGCTGCTTCGGGCGCCGATTTGGTGGCCCATGTCCGTGACCGGAAACTGCTGCTGGTGCTGGATGGCTGCGAGCATGTGCTGACCGCTGTCGCCGATATCGTCGAGGCGTTGTATGCCGGCGCGCCCGGCGTGCACATGCTTGTCACCAGCCGCGAACCGTTGCGGGCGCGGGCCGAAAACGTCTACCGGCTGCAACCCTTGCTGATCCCGCCGCCCGGCGTGGGCCTGACGGCCGCCGAGGCCTTGACCTATCCGGCCGTGCAGTTGTTCGTGGACCGCGCCAGCGAAAGCAGCGACGGCTTCGAACTGACCGATGCCGATGCGCCGGTGGTCACCAATATCTGCCGCCGCCTGGACGGCATTGCGCTGGCCATCGAACTTGCGGCCGGGCGCGTGGCGGCCTTGGGTTTACGCACGCTGCTCTCGCAGCTCGACAACCGGTTCGCAGTTTTAACGCGCGGGCGGCGCACGGCCTTGCCGCGCCATCAGACCCTGGCCGCGACGTTGGACTGGAGCTACGGCCTTTTGACCGAGCCCGAGCGGCTGGTGCTGCGCCGTCTGTCTATCTTCGCGGGCGGCTTCACGCCCGACCTCGCTGCCGCCATCGCCAAAGGAGACGGCGTGCCCGCCGCCGAGATTCTGGAATTCGTGGCGGACCTAGTGGCGAAGTCACTTATTGCGGCCGACACCGGCGGCGACGTGGTGCGCTACAAGCTTCTGGAAACCACGCGGGCCTACGCCTTCCAGAAACTCGCCGACAGCGGCGAGCGCGAAACCTACATGGTACGCTTTGCCCAGTTGTTGTGCAGCCTGTTCGAGAGTGCTGAGGATGATCTTGAAACACTGCCGGGGCGGCTGTGGGTGGCGAAATATGCACTGTATCTGGACGACGTGCGCACGGCGCTGGATTGGGCGTTCTCGCCGGGCGGCAACTTGCGCCTGGGCTGGCAGCTCACTGTGGCTGCGGCCCCGCTATGGCAGCAATTGTCGCTGCTGGAGGAGTTCTGCGGGCGGGCCGAGCGGGCGCTGACGCATCTTCAAAACGGCACCTCGGGCGATGCGCGCACCGACATGAAGCTGTACGGCGTCATGGCCAGCGCGCTGCCGGCGCGCGGACCCGGCAAAGCCGAAACCGAAGCGGCGTATACCAAGGCCTTGGCGCTGGCCGAGGCTGTCGGTGATGTCGATTACCAGCTCCGCGCTCTGCGCGGCTTGTGGGCAGGGCACCTGAACAACGACAACATGGGCCCTACCGGCACCACGGCGTTGGCGTATAAGTTCGCCGAAGTGGCGCGCCGCTCGGCCAACCCCGCCGATGCGTTGATAGCCGAACGCATGATCGGCTTCACACTGCATCTGCAGGGCCAACATGCCGAGGCGCGCAAGCATATCGAGACCATGCTGGCCTCGTACACCGCCGCCAAGGGCAACATCCACATCATCCGCTACCAGTACGATCAGCGCGTGGCGGCGTACACCACGCTCGCCATCATCAGCTGGCTGGAGGGCGCGCAAGGCCAGGCGCTGCACGAGGCCGAGCGCGCCGTCAGCCATGCCGTGGCCGTGGGGCACCCGGAATCGTTGTGTTACGCGCTGGCCCAGGCCGCGTGCCCTATCGCGCTCTTGAATGGCGACGACATCGCCACGGCGCGCTTTTCGCACATGCTGGTGGACCACGCCGGGCGTTCCGCCCAGCACACCTGGCGGCGCTGGGGCGACTGCTTCAACGGCATGCGTCTGCTGCAGAAGGGCGATGAAGGCGGGGCCGCGATTTTTCAGGAGGCTTTCGCGGGCCTTCCTGTGCAAGGCCCGCGCACAAGCTACAGCGTGTCGATCACGCAGTTGGCCGAAGGTTTGGCCATGGTGGGGCGCGGGGATGAAAGCCTGCGGCTGATCACCAAGGCGCTCACCGACAACGCAGGCGAAGTGCGCTGGAATACATCGGAACTTTTGCGTCTGAAGGGTGAGGCGCTGTTGCGGAGCGCGCCCGCCGCTGCCGAGGATTGCTTTCTGCAAGCCTTGGGCCTGGCCCAGCAGCATGGCGCCAAGTCGTGGGAATTGCGCAGCCTTGTCAGTTTGGCGAAGTTATGGGCCGTCAGCGGGCGCGCCGAAGATGCAGCGGCGCGGCTGCAGGCGCTGATGGCGGGCCTTGATGGGGCAGGGCGCACCCGCGACGTCATGGAGGCCTATGCTTTACTGAAACGTCTGCGCACCCAGGCCGGGCGGGCGACAGCCAAGCCGCTGTTGAACTAGGCGATAGACTTTTAACCTAAATCATCACAGTGGCTTCGCGGCCGCTGTCATGCAGTGCGATGGCGGTGCCGAACGGCTTGGACAGCGCGCCGATATGATTCAGGATGGCGCGGGCGTGCTCGGGTGTCGCGAGGGACGGCGCGCCGCGCGTGGCCATGTCCTCAGGCCCCTTTAAACCGATCTCGTTCAGGGCCAGCGGCACCAGCCGCAGCGAGGTGCACGCGCTGCCGGTGAACGTGCAGTCGGCGATGGCGGTCTGCCAGCTTTCCGGGCCGTAGGCGCCGACGGGTTTTTCGGTCTGGAAGATGAAGCTGCCCAGCCCGTATATCAGCGGCGTGCCCTTGTAGACTTCGATGCCTTGCAGCAGCGGCGCGCCATGGCCCACGAAAATGGATGCGCCTGCATCCACGCATTGCTTGGCGAAAACACGCTGCCAGCCGGGAACTTGCGAATTATCCGGCTCCCAATCGTGATTGTGCTGATAGGCGATCACGATGTCGGCCTTGGCTTTTGCCTGCGCGATGGCATTGAGAACGCGGTCGCGGTCTTCGGGCAGGGTCAGGCCATCAGCACCCCGGCGCACTTCATTGACGCCCGGGCGTGTCGGCGTGGCCATGCCGCCTTCGCGGATTTTGCCCGTGGCGAAGGCCACCAGCGCGGCATTCTTGGTATATGCGGGTGCTGCCGCCTCGGCCAGGGTGCGGCCGGTGCCGGCAAAAGGCATCTTGGCGGCGATGAAGGCATCGATGGTGTCGAGAATGCCGCCGGTGTTGAAGTCGAAGGCGTGATTGTTGGCCGTGGACATCAGATTGATGTGAACGGCGCGCAGCGTATCAAAGACTTCCGGTGTCGCGGCGTGCAAGGTCAGCGCCTCGCGTGTCGGCGTTCCGGCGCGGGGACCCTTGATCGAGGTCTCGAAGTTGCTGAACACTACATCGAAGTTTTTCAGCGCATCGGCAACGGCAGCACGGCCGGGCCAGTGCGCAGCGTCGGGGGCGAGGTGCTCGATCAGCGCCTGTCCGAGAAGTGCAACTTTTGTCGATTTTTGGCCAGCGGCAAAAACGGGAGCAGCGGCGACACTCAATGCCGTACTGAGAAAAAGCCTGCGATCCATGGCGCGTTCCCTCCCGGAACCCGGCCAAAACATACGTTAAGCCAGCGTTTTCAGGCAAATCCATATCAGGAAGGCATGGACCCATGCGTGAACCGCAATAAGATTGCGGTGCTTTGAGGCTATCGCCCTGATAAGTCGATATACGAGGGATTACATGGATAAGCCGCGACTTCTCCGGTGTTTGGCTTTTGCCGCGTTCGCCGTGTCGTCTTCCGTGGGATCGTCCGATGCAAGGGGCGCCACGCTGGATCTGACCACGGCCTCCATCGCCGATGTACAGGCGGCCTTTAAAAACGGACTGACCGCTGAAGCGCTGACGCAAGCGTACCTGGCGCGCATCGCGGCCTATGACAAACAAGGCCCGGCCATCAACGCTATCATCACGCTTAATCCCCGGGCGCTTGAGGATGCGCGGAAACGGGATGCCGAACGAAAAGCCGGTAAGGTGCGCGGGCCTCTGCATGGCATTCCCGTCGTGCTGAAGGACAACATCGACACTGTCGACATGCCGACGACGGCGGGCTCGCAGTTGCTTGCGGGCTCGATCCCGCCCGACGATGCGGTCATGGTGAAAAAGCTCCGTGCGGCGGGGGCGATCATCCTGGCCAAGGTGAACTTGTCGGAATTTGCCGCCTCCGGCGGCAGCGTCAGCGCCTCGCGCGACCCGGAAGAGTTAAAGCGCGGCACCGTGTCCGCCGGTTACAGCACCATGGGGCTGCAGACCCGCAATCCGCACGATCCTACGCGCGGTCCGGCGGGCTCCAGTGGCGGCACCGGGGCCGCGGTAGCGGCGGTTTTTGCGCAAGTGGGCATCGGCACCGACACGGGCGGGTCAATCCGCAGCCCGTCGGCCGCCAACGGCATTGTCGGCTTACGGCCCACCCTGGGGCTGATCAGCCGCACAGGATTGGTGCCGCTGTCCTCTTCGCTCGATACCGGCGGGCCCATGACGCGCAGTGTATATGACACGGCACTGACCCTGGGCGTGCTGACGGGCGTGGACACGGCGGACAAAGCGACACTCAAAAGCAAAAGAAAAGCCGAAACGGATTATCTGAAATACCTCAAGCCGGGCGCACTTCGGGGCGCGCGTTTGGGTATCGCGCGTGATTTCACGGGGCGGGATGCTGGAACGGACAAAATACTGGAAGAAGCCATCGCGATATTGCGCAGGCTGGGCGCCGTCATCGTCGATCCGGTGACGTTCCCGGATTATCTGCTCCAGGCCAAAAGTCCGATTTATCATCTGATCGTGGCGGCGGAGTTCAAGGCGGAGATGAACGTTTATCTTAAAACCCTGAAGCCCGGATATCCGAGGTCATTCGATGAGATTGTCGCGCTGGCCAACGATCCGCGCACCAATTACCGCAGCCCCGAGAAAGCCTACGCGCTGAAATACACGCAGCGCATGGCGCTTGATTTGGACGATCCTCAGTATCTGGCCGCCAAGAACGAACAGCTTGCCGCCATCCGCGCCGGCCTTGCGGCGATCTTCGCCAAGCACGATCTTGATGCGATTGTTTACCCGACAGCCTCGCGCCCGGCTGCGCCGATCGAACGGAAAGAGGATCCCAAGCCGGCCTCGGCTACGGACTCGGCCACGAATTTCGCCAGCGAGGCGGGGTTGCCTGATCTTGCCGTGCCTGCGGGGATGACCGAGAACGGCCTGCCCGTTACTCTTTCATTTCTGGGGCCCGCCTGGAGCGAGGCAAAATTGATCGGCTTCGGCTACGACTTGGAACATGCGGCACAAGCCCGCCGCTTGCCCAAATTCACCCCGGCGCTGCCCACCGATGCCCTCACATACGACGCCCTCACGCTCCCGTGATTGTCATGCCCCCGGCAACGTTTTAGCCGGGGTTCATACCAGAAATGTATGGCCCAATACGGAACTGCAATAATATTGCAGCCGTGTTGCAGGCTCGCCTTCAATGCGCCAGCCCGGCGAGATCATCGCCGATGGGCGAGGGATGCGTCATTCGACAGGCAATGGGCGCAGGCAACGGGGGACTGAAGTGAAACAGAACCGGAAATCTATTCATCGCGTAGGCAATCACGTGGGTTTAATGGTGGCCTGCGGCCTTTTGGCCGGTGTGGGCACTATGTCCTCCAGCGCGGTCTTGAACGCCGCACTCGCACAAGACCCCCAGGCCGCCTCGGCCGATGATATTCCCGAAATCGTGGTGACGGGTTCGCGCATCGCACGCAAGGATGCCGATTCCGTCGGCCCCATCTTCACGCTGACCGAAGAAGATGTACGCGCCTCGGGCGCGAACTCAATTGGCGAACTCCTGCAGAAACTTCCCGCAGCCGGCGTCAGCCTGAACACCAACGGCACGCAAGGCACGTCGTACGGGGCCAGTTCCATCAACCTGCGTTACCTCGGCGGCGCCGAAGGCAGCGGCAACCGCGTGCTGGTGCTGGTGGACGGTCATCGTTGGGTTGACGGCGGCGGTCAGCGCGGCTTCCGCGACTTCGTCGACTTGAACACCATGCCCTTGGGCATGATCGAAGGCATCGAAGTGCTGAAAGACGGCGCTTCGGCCATTTACGGCGCCGACGCCATCGCCGGCGTGGTGAACATCCAGACCATCCGCGACTTCGAGGGCGTGCGCGTCTCGGGCAAGACCGGCATCACCTCCGAAGGCGACGGCGAGCAGTATTCGGGCACCGTCAGTTGGGGCCAGAGGTTCACCAACAGCGCGCTGGTTCTGACAGCCAGTTACGTCAACGACAAACCGATCCGCACCGACGCCCGCGACCTTACCACACTGACGCTGGTGCCGCAGACGGCGGTGGGGAACAACCCCAACGGCCTCTACATCCTGCCGGGCCTGGCCAACAACGCGTTCTTCGGCACGCCGGCCGGCTGGGGGACGTCGGCCTCGCCCATCGTCGCCAACGGGCTCACGAACTATGGCTCGGGCGCTTTGGCCGATGACAGTTTCCATATCGCGTCGCTGCCGAGGGATTTTTACAACCTCCAGGCCCAAGGCATTCATCTGGTTGGCCCGAGCGAGCGGTACGGCGTCTATGGCCGCTATACCATCGATCTCAGCGATACCGTGACGTCCAAGACCGAGGCGCTCTTTAACAAGCGCAAGTCGGATCAGCTCTTCTCGCCGGTGCTGCTGGATATCGGCGGCACCTCGGGCAACATCACCGGCTTCTCGCTGCCCAACAACCACCCCTTCAACCCCTTCGGCACGGCCAACGGTGTGCCGACGGCCAACGCCGTGGGCTTTGCCGCCAATCAGGCGTGGCGTATCCGCCGTGTGATGGGCGATGTGGGCAACCGCAACAACGTCCAGGATGTCGAAACCTATCGCATCGCCCAGACCTTCGAAGGCGAGTTCGAGCTTTTCGAAAATGATTGGAAGTGGGATTTGTTTGGCAGCTACGCCAAGAACGAGACCAGCACCCGCGGCGAGAACGGCATCAACTACGAGGCGATGCTGCTGGGCCTGGGCCCCACGGCCAACTGTACGGCGTCGCCCGGCTGTGTGCCGATCAATTTGTTCGCGCCAATGACGGCGCAAATGGCCAATTACGTCCGCTACAACGCGTCCGAGTACAACGAAACCGAGATTTACGACGTTACCTTCGATGTGACGGGCGATCTGATCGAGCTGCCCGCTGGCATGCTGGCGGTCGCCGCAGGTTACGAATACCGCACCAACAAGGCCGACGATTTGCCCGATGTGTTCGTCAACGCCGTTGCGCGCGGTCTGCCGGCCACGGCCACGACCACAACCCATCAGACGCGCACGCCCACCAAGGGCAAGTACAACCTGCATGAAGCCTACATGGAGCTGGCCGTGCCGGTGCTGAAAGATGCGCCCATGGCCGAGTCCTTGGACTTAAGCCTGGCCGCGCGTTACTCCGACTACAACACCGTCGGCGATGCCACGACCTTGAAGGCCGGCGCCGGCTGGCGCCCGGTTGAGGATCTGCTGTTCCGCGGCACCTATGCGCAGGGCTTCCGCGCCCCGTCGATCCTGGAACTGTTCCAGGGCCGCCGTGAAACCAGCTTCGCGGGCGTCGACCCTTGCAACGGCGGTCAGGCGGCCAACCCGACCCTTCCGGGCTGCGCCGGCATTCCGGCCAACTACAACCAGAACGCCTTCAACTTGAACGGCCTGATCCCCGGCACGATCGCCGGTAACCTCAACCTCGAGCCTGAAACGTCCGACAGCTACAGCCTCGGCATGGCGATTCAGCCGTCGGCCATCGAAGGCCTAGCGGTGACGGTCGACTGGTTTGATATCAAGATCAAGGACGCCATCGGCGCGCCGACGTCGACGCAGATTCTGCAGCTCTGCGCCCGTTTTGCCGGCGCCTTCTGCGACCTCGTCACCCGCGATCCCGCGACGGGAGCTGTGCGCAACTTGCTCCAGGGCGCGCAGAACCTGAACGAGATCAGCACCTCGGGCGTGGATTTCACCATCCGTTACGACTTCGACACCACCATCGGCGACTTCGCCGCCGTGGCGGATGCGTCGTATCTGGACAAGTTCCGCACCGTCAGCCCGAATCCGGCGGGCGGGGCGCCCATCGTTGATGACCGCGCCGGCCGTGGCGATGCGCCACGTTCGACCTATCCCCGCTGGAAGGGTCAGGCGTCGCTGCGCTGGAACGACGTGAACGATACCTGGGGTGCGGTCTGGCGCGCGCGCTACATCGGGCCCACCACCGATATCGCCAACGCGGTCAAGGACAGCCGGACTGACTCGCGCATCTACAACGATATCGAAGCGACCTATAATTTCTCGGTTAATGAAGCCAGCGTGACCCTGGGCGTGAACAACGTCTTTAACGTCCAGCCGCCGGCGTCCTACGCTAATGCGCCGATCAACTTCGACATGTATACTTACGATCCGCGCGGCACGTCGTTCTACTTGCGCGTCGGCGCGGCGTTCTAACGTATAGCCGCATTCCTCCCCGGCATGTGGCCTCCACGTGCCGGGGACATGCTCTCTGATCGGAGTCCTTGCTTGACCCAGCCCCCGGACACCGGCATGCCCCGAAAAGGCTTGCTCGACCGGATTGCCGCTGCCGGCGACAGGCTGCCGGACCCGACCTTTATCTTCCTGGGTTGTATCGCCGTAATCATCGCCGTGTCGGTGATCGGCGCCGCCGCGGGCTGGAGCGCCATCGCCCCCGCTACCGGCAATTCCATCACGGTTGAAAGCCTGCTGTCGGAAAAGAACGCCGCGCGCTTTTTCGTCGACATGCCCGACACGCTCACCGCGTTTCCGCCCCTGGGCCTGGTGCTGGTGGTGATGCTGGGTGCCGCCGTGGCGGAACGATCTGGGCTGTTCTCGGCCCTCATGGGGGCAGCCGTGCGCGGCGTACCGAAATCAGCGTTAACGCCGCTCATCTTCATCATCGGGCTGTTCTCGCACCACGCCGCCGATGCGGCCTATGTGGTGCTGATCCCGCTGTCGGCGCTGGTGTACGCGGAAGCCGGGCGTCATCCGCTGGCGGGTGTCGCGATAGCTTATGCCGGTATCTCCGGCGCCTTCGCGGGCAACGTCATTCCCGGGCAGTTCGACATTCTCATGCTCGGCATCACCGAAGCCGCCGCGCGGCTTGTCGATCCCAACTATGTCATGAATCCTCTGGGCAACTGGTGGTTCACGCTTGCGATCGGCGTGCTGTTCACGCCGATTGCCTGGTTTGTCACCGACCGCGTGGTCGAGCCGCGTTTGGGCGTGTGGCGGGGCGGCGGGCCCGTCACGCCATCGCCGGGCGCCGACTTCGGCGATCTTACGCCCGCCCAGCGCCGGGGCCTGGTGCGTGCCGGCCTGGCGGCGGCGGTCATTGTGGCGCTGTTCGCAGCCCTTACGCTCTGGCCCGGCTACACGCCGCTGTTCGACGAAGCGGCGCGCGGGCCCCAGCGCATGACACCCTTCTACACGGCGCTTGTCGCGGGCTTCATGCTGCTGTTTTTCGTCTGCGGCTGGGCCTATGGCAGTGCCGCGGGCACGGTGAAAGCGCACCGCGACACCGTGGCCATGATGAACGACGGTCTGCGCGATATCGCGCCCTACGTGGTGCTGGTGTTTTTCGCGGCCCACTTTGTCGCCATGTTCAGCTGGTCCAACCTGGGCCCGGTCACGGCGGTGCACGGCGCGCAAGTTTTGCGCGAGTTAGGCCTGCCCAACCCGGCAGTGCTGTCATCGCTGTTGCTCATGACCTCGGGACTCGATTTGGTGATCGGCTCCGCCTCGGCCAAGTGGAGCGCCATGGCCCCGGTGGTGGTGCCCATGCTGATGCTGGTGGACATCTCGCCCGAGATGACGACCGCCGCCTTCAGGATGGGCGATTCCATTTTCAATATCGTGACGCCCTTGGCTTCGAACTTTCCCCTGGCGCTGATCATGTGCCAGCGCTGGAAGCCCGAGTTCGGCGTGGGCTCGATGATTTCACTGATGCTGCCCTACAGCCTGTCGTTCATGGCGGGCGGCATTTTCCTGCTGCTGGTCTGGTCGGGCTTCGAGTTGCCTGTCGGGCCGGGCGCGCCTGCGTCCTACAGCGAACGCCTGGTTCTCTCAGCGCCGGCGCCCGGCCCATAAAGCACCCGCCTCATGCCCACGTCACACGCCACCGCTGTCGTTTCTGCTCTATCCGCCGACGTGACTGTCGAGCGCGATGTGATGATCGTCATGCGCGACGGCGTGAAGCTGGCCACCGACATTTATCGTCCGGCCAATGTCGCGGGCCCGCGGCCGGTGCTGCTGGAACGCACGCCCTACGGCAAGCGCGACACCAACCATGCCGACCGCACGGCTGCTGACCCGGTGCCGAAGTCCAAGCCCGAGATGGCGCTGCACTTCGCTCGTGCGGGTTATATATATGTGATCCAGGATTGCCGGGGCCGCTTCGGCTCGGAAGGCGTGTTCACCAAGTACCTCAACGAAGGCCCCGACGGGGCCGACACCGTGGCCTGGCTGACGGCGCAAGGCTGGTGCGACGGATCGGTGGGTACCTTCGGCCTTTCGTACTGTGCCCATGTCCAGGCCGCGCTGGCTGCGTTGTCGCCGCCGGGCCTGAAGGCCATGTTCCTGGACTCAGGCGGCTTCTCCAGCGCCTATCACAGCGGCATCCGGCAGGGCGGGGCTTTCGAGTTAAAGCAACTCACCTGGGCCTTGAAGCACGCGCGCCTGTCGCCGCTGACGGCCGCCGACCCGGCCCGCCGCGCCGCGTTGGAAGCCGTCGACATTTATCACTGGGCGCTTGTGAACCCGTGGCGGCGCGGGCACTCGGCCCTTGTCGCCGCCCCCGAGTACGAGGATTACGTCATCGAGCAGTGGACGAACGAAGCCTTCTCGGATTTCTGGCGGCGTCCCGGCCTTTACGCGGCGGGGCATTACGCAGCCATGGCCGAAGCCGCCGCCGTACACATGAGTAGCTGGTACGATCCGTATTCGCTGACGGCCACCGAGAACTACCGCGGCATGGCGGCCCAGCACAAAAAACCGGTGCGACTGATCCTGGGACCCTGGACGCACGGCCAGCGCTCGGTGACCTACGCAGGCGACGTGGATTTTGGGCCCGCAGCACCCTTGGACGGCAATATCGCGCCTGATTACGTGGCCTTAAGGCTCGCGTGGTTCGATCATCATTTGCGCGGCGCGCCCGTGCCCGAAGCCCTTAAAAGCCCGGTGAAGATTTTCGTCATGGGCGGGGGCAGCGGCAATCGCAATGCCAGCGGACGGCTCGATCATGGCGGGCGTTGGCGTGACGAGGCCGACTGGCCGCTGCCGCACGCCAAGCCCACGCCGTTTTATCTCCATGCCGATGGGCAGTTGAGTAAGGATCAGCCACAAGCGTCCGGCGCGCGCCGGTGGGTGCACGATCCCGCCAACCCGGTGCCCACCATCGGCGGGGCCATCACCTCGGGCGCGCCGCTGATGGAAGCGGGCGCCTACGACCAGCGCGAACAGCCCAGCCGCCTGCTTGCCACGGTACCCGGCCGCGCGCTGGCCGAACGTGATGATGTGCTGGTGTTCGAGACGGCCCCCCTGGCCCAGGACACGGAAGTGACCGGGCCCATCAGCCTGAAACTGTGGGTGTCGTCCTCGGCGGTGGACACTGACGTGATCGTGAAACTGATCGACGTCTATCCGCCCAATGCCGATTACCCTCGCGGCTATGCTATGAACTTGACCCACGGCATTTTGCGCCTAAGGTTCCGTGAAACATTCGATGCACCCGTTCTGATGACGCCGGGGACGGTCTATGAAATTACCATCCAGGGCTTTCCCACCAGCAACCTGTTCAAGCGCGGGCACCGTATTCGTTTGGACGTGGCCAGCAGCAACTTCCCGCACTTCGACGTCAACCCCAACACCGGCGCGCCCGCGGGCACCGAAAGCACGCCGGTCGTCGCGCGCAACACCATCCACACGGGAAGCAGCACGCCGTCGCACATACTCCTGCCGCTGGTGCCCGTCGGCACGCCGTAACCTGGCGGAGGCCGCCTAAATGCCGCGCACCAAAGGGCCGGTGGACTTCAACGCCATCGGCTTGCGCGCGCTTTCTACGTTCCGCGCTATCATTCGGGCTGGCTCGGTGACGGGGGCTGCGCGCGAGGTGGGCTTAACGCAGCCCGCCGCCAGCCGCCTCCTGGCGCAGATGGAAAAGACCGTGGGCTTCGAGCTGTTCTACCGCGACAAGGGCAAGCTGATCCCGACACCGGATGGATTGTTGTTGTTCGAGGAAGTGAACCGCGCGCTCGACAACTTCGGCCGGGTGAGCGATCTCGCCCGCGACATCGCCGAGTTCCGCGTCGGGCAACTCAAGCTGGTGGCGCCGCCCAGTTTGCTGGAAGGCATTCTGCCCGGCATCGCCGCCGACTTTTTAAAGCAGTATCCGGACATCAGGCTGATCATCGACGCGCCCGGCATCGAGGCGGCCAAGGCTATGATCGCCTCGCGCGCCGTGGACGGCGGTTTCGTCAAGCTGCCGCACAACCGCCCCGACTTGAATGCCGAGACGGTGATGATCAACGAAACCGCCTGCGTCATGACCAAGGACCATCCGCTGGCCAAGCACGTGGTCATCAAGGCCGAGATGCTGGACGGCGTGCCCCTGGTGCAACTGGGTCTGGGCAGCAGCGGCCGCACCCAGGTGGAAGCGGCCTTCGCCAAGTCGGGGGTAACACCTTTAGTCCGGGTTGAAACGCACACAGTCTCCTCGGCCTGTGCGCTGGCGGCGCGCGGCGTGGGAGTGGCCATCGTCAACGAGGGCCTGGGCCAGGCCTATGTGCGCGATAAAATGGTGTTGCGCCGCTTTTCGCCCAGCATCCGGCACGAATATGCGTTCGTCACGTCCACGGCGGCCAGCCCATCACGATTAGTGCAGGCGTTCCTGGCCCTGACGCGTGCGCACCTCGCGGCGCTGAGCAAAACCCAGAAGCCGTAAGTTTTCTAAAGATTCAGAAGGGCAGGGTCGCCGCCTTGGGCGGCGATGTTCACCGACACGCTGCGTTCGGTCATGAAGCGCGACAAAGCGTGCGGCCCGCCCGCCTTGGGGCCGGTGCCTGACAAACCCTGTCCGCCGAAGGGCTGCACGCCCACCACCGCGCCGGTCATGGAGCGGTTGACGTAGACGTTGCCGGCAGGCACTAGCGCCTGGACTTCATGGGCGAAGCGGTCGATGCGGCTGTGGATGCCGAGTGTCAAGCCATAGCCGCGCGCGGCAAAGGCCTGCGCGGTTTTTTCCAGCTTCTCCGGGTCGTAACGGTGTACATGCAGGATGGGCCCAAACACTTCGCGCTCGAGGTAATCGGGGGTGGGAATTTCGGCGATGACGGGCCCGAAGAACGATCCCGTATTTTGCAAGCGGCCCATATCGCGTTGGGTCAGAATTTTCGCCTCGCGTTCCAGGCGGCTCACATGCTTGTTCAGCGCGGCCAGGGCTTCCTCATCAATCACCGGGCCCACGTCGGTGGCGGGATCGCCAGGGTCGCCCAGCACCACGGCGTCCAGAGCGCCTTTGAGCGTGGCAATGATCTCGTCGGCCAATTCGTGCGGCACGAACAGCACGCGCAGGGCGGAGCAGCGCTGGCCCGCCGAACCGAAAGCCGAGAGAATCACATCGTCCACCACCTGTTCCTTCAGCGCGCTGGTGTCGATAAACATACCATTGAGCCCGCCCGTCTCGGCGATGAAGGGCACGATGGGGCCGGGCCGCACCGCTAAAGCTTGGTTGATGCGCCGCGCGGTGTCGGTGCCGCCGGTGAAGGCGACGCCGTCGATGCCGGTATGTGATACCAGTTTCGCACCCACGTTCTCGCCTGTCCCCGGCAACAGCGCCAGTACATCAACAGGCAAGCCCGCTTTATGGAACAGCTTCACGGCTTCTGCGGCGATCAAGGGCGTCTGCTCGGCGGGCTTGGCCAGCACGGCATTGCCTGCGGCCAGCGCTGCTGCGATCTGTCCGGTGAAAATCGCCAGCGGAAAGTTCCACGGGCTGATGCAGACGAACACGCCGCGGCCTTGCAGTTGCAATTTATTCACTTCACCGGTGGGGCCGGTGAGGGTTTCGGAAACCGCGAATTGCTTTTCGGCCAGGTGCGCGTAGTAGCGGCAGAAGTCCACGGCCTCTCGCACTTCGGAGACACCGTCATTCAGCGTCTTGCCCGCTTCCAGGGCCAGCAGCGCCACCAACCGGTCGATCTCGGCGTCCAGTGCATCGGCCATGGCGCGCAGCACGGCGGCGCGCCCGATGCCGCCCAAGCGGTCCCAGCCCCCTTGCGCCCGGCGACCAGCGCGCACGGCGTCTTCGATGTCGGCAGCGGCCGCTTCGTGAACGTGACCAATGGTCAGGCCGCGTTCGGCGGGGCTGGTGACGGGCAGGCCGAGCGATGCGGTACTCATCTTACCGCCGACGATGGGCCCGGCGGTGAGTTTCTCGTGCTTCAGCGCGTGCGTCACCTGTGCAGCGCGGGCGCGCTCCGTGACCATGGAGAAATCGCGGCCCAGGGGGTTGCGCCGCGCCGGGCCATACAGATCGGCCGGCACCGGAATGCGGCCATGACGGTCGGCGTGGGCTTCCACGGCGGCGATGGGGTCGCGCACCACATCTTCGGCGGCAAAGCGCTCGTCCAGCAGCGCATGAACGAAAGAGGTGTTAGCGCCGTTTTCGAGCAGGCGGCGCACCAGATAGGGCAGCAAGTCTTCATGCCCGCCCACGGGGGCGTAGGTACGCACCGTGATGGCGCCGTAGCGCGCTTTGGCGGCGGCATAAAGGGTTTCGCCCATGCCGTGCAGGCGCTGGTGCTCGATGGGCACTTTTTTTGCGGCGGCCAGTTCGCGCACGGCGGCCAGAGTATGCGCGTTATGGGTGGCGAACTGCGGATAGAGGTGCGGGTGGGCGGCGATCAGCGCTTTGGCGCACACCAGGTACGACAGATCCGTGGCGGCTTTGGTGGTGAATACGGGGTAGTCGGGGCGGCCTGCCACCTGCGCGCGCTTGATCTCGCTATCCCAATAAGCGCCCTTCACCAGGCGCACCATCAAGCGGCGCTTGTGGCGTTGGGCCAGATCGGCCAGAGCCGCGATCACCTCGCGTCCACGCTTCTGGTAGGCCTGCACCACGATCCCTAAGCCCTGCCAGGTCTGCAACTCGGGCTCGGCACACAGTTTGTCCACCAGTTTCAGCGAAATCACCAGCCGGTCGGCTTCCTCGGCGTCGATGGCGAGGTTGAGGTTGTGTTTGGCCGCCAGCACGGTGAGTCTTTTCACGCGCGGATACAGTTCGGCCCAGACGCGGGTTTCCTGCACGGCCTCATAACGCGGCGAGAGCGCCGAGAGTTTCACCGACACGCCGTGCCCGCGCTCGGGCCCTGCATTTTGGGCGGCAGCGCCCACCTTCGCGATGGCTTCGGCATAGATGCGCTCATATCTCTCGGCATCGCCGGCGGTGCGCGCCCCTTCGCCCAGCATATCGAACGAACCCAGCACGTTTTCCTTTTCGGCGCGGCGCAAGGCGTCTTCAATGGTCCGGCCCAGCACGAACTGCTCGCCCATCATGCGCACCGCAACACCAACGGCACGGCGAATCACGGGCTCGCCGATGCGCCCGGCCAACTGCGCCAGAAACCCGCCGAGGTTTTGTTTGGCTTGCGTGTCCACATCCACTAAACGCCCGGTCAGCATCAAGCCCCAGGTGGAAGCGTTGACGAACAGGCTGTCGGACTGGCCCAGGTGGCTCGACCAATCGGCGGAGCCGATCTTCTCGGCGATCAGTTTGTCGCGCGTATCGGCATCGGGGATGCGCAACACCGCCTCGGCCAGGCACATCAGCGCCAGGCCTTCGCGTGTGCCCAGCGAGAATTCCTGCAGGAAGGATTCCACCACGCCCTTGCGCTCCGAGGCCGCGCGCGCTCCGCGCACCAATGCCTCGGCTTCGGCGCAGATGCGCGCGCGCTGTTCGGCGCTGAAAGGCTGCGCCGCCAAGAGTTCGCGCACCGTCTCACGCTCGTCGCGGTACTTGTGGCGGTCGAGCTGGTCCCACATAGAACTGTGCTGAGCTGCGGACATGGCAAAAACCTTGCGCATAGAAGGAGTTGGAGGTTCTCTATGCTAGGCGTGCCCCTATCGAATATGGTACGTATTTCAGATATAATTACCGAATAATCATCGGCTATGGCCGCTGAATACGGAGATTCTTCATGCTGGATAAGACCGACCTGCGCCTGTTGCGCGCACTGCAGGACGACGGGCGCATCAGCAACCAGGATCTCGCGAACAAGTGCAACATGTCGGCTTCAAGCTGTTATGAGCGCGTGAAGCGTCTGCGCGAGAACGGCTACATCGCGGGCTACACCGCGATTCTGAACCCCGACAAGATGGAGCGCGCACTGATGATCTTCATCGAGGTGCTGCTGGACCGCACGACCGATGACGTGTTCGCTGCCTTCGCCGCCCATGTGCGCCGCATGCCCGAGGTGATGGAGTGCCACATGGTGGCGGGCGGGTTTGACTACTTGCTGAAAGTGCGTGTGAAGGACATGGCGGCCTACCGCCAGTTCCTGGGGGATACCGTGGTGTCGCTGCCCGGTGTGCGCGAAACCCGCACCTACGCCGTGCTGGAGGAAGTGAAACATACGACACACCTTCCTATTTAATTCATCTGCCGATCTGAAAGGATTGTTCCATGAACCGATTACTCTCAGCCGTCGCGTTTGCTTTGGCGTCCGCTGCCGTTCCCGCGCAAGCCGAGCCGGTGGGCTGTGTCTCCACCACGTTCCGCATGCTGGGTTTGGCGAACGACAAAATCTGCGTGGACTCGTTCAAGGATCCGAAGGTAGAGGGCGTTGTTTGCCACGTCAGCCGCGCCCAGACGGGCGGCATGTCGGGTGCTGTGGGTCTGGCCGAGGATACATCCGATGCGTCGCTGGCCTGCCGCCAGGTGGGGCCCATCACGATGGCGGGCAATCTGAAAGACGGCGAGGATGTCTTCAAGGAAAGCCGCTCGTGGCTGTTCAAGAAGCTGCAAGTGGTGCGCTTTTACGACAAGCCCAACAACACGCTGGTGTACTTGAGCTACTCGGACAAGATCGTGGAAGGCTCGCCCAAGAACGCCATCAGCACGGTGCCGATCATGCCGTGGGCTGCGAAGTAGAGAGCAGCACAAGGACAGGCCGCGTCCCGGCTTAGAACTTGTGCGCCTTGGGCAGGGTAATGGTGGCGCGCAAGCCGCCGCCGTCGGTGGCCGTGACCGGACGGTTCGACAGCTTGATTTCGCCGCCGTGGTTCAGGATTACGCCGCGCGTGATGGCCAGGCCCAACCCGGCGCCGCCGGTTTCGCGGCTGCGCGAGCCTTCCAGCCGCACAAAGGGCTTGAAGGCGCGCGCCATCTGGTCTTCGGGAATGCCGGGGCCGTCGTCGTCGATCATGATGCGCACATTGCCGTCGTCCTGATCGAGGTGGATGCGCGCGCGGTTCCCATATTTGGCGCCGTTCTCGGCCAGGTTCCGGATGGCGCGCCGCAGGCTATAGGGGCGGCACGTCAGGTTGATGCCGCGCTCCACATGTGCGGTGGCGTCGATGCCCGCATCGGTCAGGTCATCGCAGATGCCTTCGATCAACGAGGAAAGATCGACCAGGTCTGATTTCTCCGTGAAGGAATCATCGCGCGCCAGCAACAGCGTCGCCTCGGTCAGGTGGTGCATCTCGTCGATGATCTTCTGCATGCGCTCGCGGTTTTCATCGTCGTCCACCAGGTCAGTGCGCAGTTTCAGGGCCGTGATGGGCGTGCGCAGGTCGTGGCTGATGCCCGCCAGCATTTCGGTGCGCCCCTGCACGAAGCGGCGCAGGCGGTGGCTCATGCCGTTGAACGCCTGAATGAGCTGGCGGATTTCGGTGGTGCCCTTTTCGGGCAGGGGCTCCAGGTCTTCGCCACGCCCGTGCTTGTCCGAGGCGCGCGCAAGCTCGCGCACGCGCCGTGTGGCCAGGCCCACGGCGGGAATGACGAAGATCATCATGATCGCGAAGGTGACCGCGCTTTGCAGCAGCACGGTTTCCAGCCACGGCGGCAGGCCGCGTTCGTAGAAATGCTCGGCGTTCAGCCACTCGCCGTTGTTCAGCATGATCGACACCCGCCAGCGCACGGGCGGAATGTCGGCAGGCGTGGCGCGGCGGATATCGGCCGCGCGCGGGGCCGCGTCGCCGTAGGCCGCGCGCAAGGCCTTAGCCACTTCGGGCGGCTGCTCGCCCTGGTAATCGCCGATCCAACTGCCGCTGACGCCGGGGGCGGCATCCATGCCGGGCGGGGGCGGCCGGTCTGGACGCAAATCATCTGGACGCAAATCATCTGGACGCAAGCCATCGGGAGGAAGGCCGCCGGGAGGAGGCCCCCCGGGCCGGACTCTATCCGGGCGCGGCCCGCCCGGGGGCGGCCCGCCGCCAGCGCCAGGGCGCGCTTCACCGGGTAACGGAGGGCCTGCATCGCTGAGAATGCCCGGCCGCGCGCCGTCCACAGCGCCAGGCTCGCTTGGCGGCGTCAGACTGGCCGGCGGCGGTGAAATGTCGTAGCGCATGCTCAACGGCCGGATGTCGTCGAACCAACTCATGCGCTTATCGGCCGAGCGGATCTGGGCCCATTCGCGCGGGGTGGGAATCTGGCCGGGTTTCTCGGCGGTTTCGCTTTCGCCCACCGAAGGCTTGGCGCTGGTCCAGTAATGCAGGCCGGGTCCGCCCACGGTGCGTAAGTACTGCTGGCGGTCCACCGCCGCGACATTGTTATACAGTTGCACAAGCCCCGAGACCTGGCGGAAGAACTGGTTGCTGACCTCCAGGCTGCGCTCGCGCGCGTTCTTTTCAACGAAAGCCAGGACGGAGATGATCTGCGCGGCCAAAAGCGCCAGGAACACCGCCAGCGCCAGGCGGCCGGTCAGCGTGTTGAACCAGCGCAGGATCACGAGGCGTGCTCGACGTCTGTGCACCAGACGTAGCCCTTGCCGCGCACGGTTTTGATGAAGGCGGGGTTCTTGGGGTCGGGTTCGATTTTGCGCCGCAGCCGGCTGACCTGCAGATCGATGGTGCGGTCGAAGATGTCGGGCTGCATGCCGTGGGCCAGACCCAACAGCTTGTCGCGGTCCAGCACAGCCTTGGGATGGGCGAGGAAGGTCGAAAGCAGGTAAAAGTCGACGGTGGTGATGGGCACCATCACCCCTTGCGGGTTGCGCAACTCGCGCTCGCCGACCCGGAACTTCCAGCCCTCGAACATATATGTGCCGTCCATGCCCTCGGGCTTGCCGGCTGCGGCCATGTCGCCGACGCGGCGCAGCACGTTCTTGATGCGCGCCAGCAACTCGCGCTGGCTGAAGGGCTTGGTGATGTAGTCGTCGGCACCGACCTCAAGCCCCACCACCCGGTCGGTCTCCTCCGACATGGCCGTCAGCAGAATGACCGGTATGGCGGTATTGGCCGAGAGGTACCGGCATAGGCTCAAGCCGTCTTCGCCGGGCATCATCACGTCCAGCACAACCAGATCGATTTTATCGCCGTTCAGCCGCGCGCGCGCCGCCGCGGCGTTCTCGGCGGTGGTGACGCGGAACCCGTTCTTGTCCAGAAATTTCGCCAGCGGCTCACGGATGTCGAAGGCGTCATCGACAACAAGCAGATGCGGACGTTGATCAGCCATCATGAAGCGTTACCCACGGTCTCTTTTTTATTCTGTAGTTATGACGTATTAACTCTGCCCGCCCTGCTTGTGTGCATCCGTTTGTAGCAAAGCCCGCCTCCGGGCCCGGTGGCGCTGGGCGGCCCCTCTGTAACATACTATAAAATAAGCCACTCCGTGGGGGAGAGCCTTGGCGGGGGGGGGGCGACACAAATTGATACAATCCTTTTAGGAATTTGCTTTCCACCTCCCTCTTAGCAATAGGTATTGTCCAGCCAAGGGGTTGATAAACCGATGCGCATTTCCACTTGCACGACGGCGGTCCTAGCCGGCTTGTCGGCGGTCCTGAGCATGCAGGCCATGGCCGATGAGACTGATTCCGGCCCGGGCGCGGTCGAGGAGATTATCGTCACGGCTTTAAAGCGCGAAACCGCGCTCAGCGCCACGCCCCTGGCCATCACCGCGCTGCAAGGCACGTTTCTGGACGATATCGGCGCGCGCGATTTCAACGCCTTTTTCCAGCAGGCGCCGGGCCTGTTCACGCAAGACAGCGGCTCGGGCCGCAAGCGCTACATCATCCGCGGCGTCAACAATCAGGGCTCGGGGCTGACGCAAGCCACCGTCGCGCAGTATCTGGACGAAGTGCCCATTACGGACAATTTCAACCAGCAGCCCGACCCGTACCTGATCGACATCGAACGCGTGGAAGTGCTGCGCGGGCCGCAGGGCACGCTGTTCGGGGCCCGCTCCATGTCGGGCACGGTGCGCACCATCACCCGCAAGCCCGACCTGAACCGCACCGAAACGCGCGGCACCGTCAACCTGTCGTGGACGCACCTGGGCGGGCGCAACGAAAGCCTCGAGGCCATTGCCAACACGCCCGTGGGTGAAAAAGCAGCGCTGCGTGTGTCGGCGTTCTATTCGGACGAAGAAGGCTACATCGACAATGTATTTCCGGGCGGCACCTTCCGCCCGGTGCCGGGCCAACTGCCGCCGGTCATCATCAATCCGGCGCCCATCACCATCGGGCCCATCAATGAAGAGAACTTCACAGACGTGCTGTATTACGGCGTGCGCGGCGCGGTGCGCTGGCAGCCGACGGACGATCTGACCATCGACGCCATGAGCCTGTGGCAGAGGGGTGAGATCGACGGAACCCCGCTGTACGATCCTACCACCACGGGCGACGAGTCCAACGGGCTGATCACGGTCGTGGTCGGCAGCTCGGGCAACGACGACGAATTGTGGATCAACAGCCTGACTGCCACATACACCGGCAAGGCGGCCGATTTCACCACGGTCGCGGCCTACACCCGGCGCAACAACTTCGCGCTCAGCGCGGCACAGGCCGCCGGGCCCTTGTTTGCGGGCGGGCCGGGCTCGACCACCACTTCAGGATCCGACACGGAAATCTGGGCGCTGGAAAGCCGGGCCGCCTCCACCGGCGACGGGCCGTGGCAGTGGCTCTTGGGCGGCTACGGCTTCATGCAGAACCGCGACGGCCGGATTCTGGAGTATTTCGCTTTCGGTAATGCCATCCTGCAGAACTCCACCTTCGCATCGCGCATCCGGGAAGTGGCGGGCTTCGGCGAGTTGTCTTACCGGCCCACTGACCCGCTGACCTTGACCGTGGGCGCGCGTTACTCGCATTACCGCAACAAGCTCGACCGCTTTTTCATCCTGGCCCCGCCGGGCGGGCAGTTCCAGCCCAACGCGCCAGATCCCAACCCGCCGCGCTTCAGGGAAAACAGCTCGACCCTGAAGTTCGAAGCCGACTACGATGTTTCGGACGATGCGCTGGTGTACGTCATGGCCGCGCAAGGCTTCCGCCCCGGCGGCTTCAATCCCAACGCCACGCCGGGCTTCAACGCCGTGCCCACGGAATACACCAGCGATTCGATCTGGAGCTACGAAGTGGGGGCCAAGGCCGCCTGGCTGGACCGGCGCCTGTCGCTGAACGGCGCTCTCTACCGGATCGACTGGGACGACATTCAGGGCGAAGGCTTTGCGCCCAACCCGACGGGCCCGGGCACGCTGACCTACACCACCAACATTTCGAGCGCGCGCATATACGGGCTGCAGGAGGACAGCCAGGCCCGCCTGACCCAGGAATGGCACAACAACATGACGCTCAACCATTTCTTCAAGGCCGAACTTTTGGAGCCGGCACCGGCTCAGCCCGGCGGACTGATGCCGCTGCCGGGCGATGATCTGCCGTTCAATCCCACCTGGTCGTTCAATGTCGGCGTGGATTACCGCGCCCCCATCAGCCGCGACCTGGAGGCGTTCGCGCGGCTGGACTGGGCATACGTCGGTCCGCGCATCACCGGCTTCAGGCCGCTCACCATCACCGGTGCGCCGTTCTCGGGCTATTTCGATTTCAAAAGCTACGACACCGTGAACCTGCGCGCCGGGCTGGCCTCGGGCCCGTGGCGGTTCAGCGCCTACGTGAACAATCTGGCCGATATGCGCCCGGTGACGCAAAACCGCAACTTCGCGCCCTTCCCGGTGACGCTGCGCAACACGATCAAGCCGCGCACCATCGGCTTCAGTCTTGCGACCGGCCTGTGACGAAGCGCAAGAAATCAGCCCCGAAGCGCAAACCCGATCCGGCCAAGCCGGCCCCAAAGCGCACGCCTGCATCCGTCAAGCGTGCGGCGCGCAGCAAGCCAAAGCCGCAAACGCGCACCACGCGCCGCCGCCAGGATGTGGCCACGGCCGCCCGCCAGGTCGAGCTGCTGCATCAGGTGGCGGGCATCTGCAACCGCGCCGTCAATTTTTACGATGCCTTGCGCAAGGCTTCGGTGGAAATCTCGCACCAACTGGGCTGGCCCATCAGCATTGTCTACCGGCTGCCGCACGGGAACGACCAGCGGCTTGAACTGTCGAGCCTATCCCTGCCCAAGACCGAGAAATTCGAGGCCCTGCGCTCGGCGTTGATCGGCCGCGCCTTCCGCCCGTGGGAAGACCTGCCCGGCCGCGCGCTCGCGCAAAAGCAGATCGAGTGGGTCAACGACGTGCGCCGCGACGCCGCCATCCGGCGCTTCTCGGCCGATGATCCGGTGCGCATCGTCTCGGCGCTGGCCATTCCCATCACGGCGGACGACCAGGTGGTCGCGGTGATCGAGCTTCTGACCGACCGCCCCGCGCCGCGCGATGAAATGCTGGCGCTGATCTTGGCGCAAGTCAGTTCCGAGTTGGGCCGCGTGCATTTGCGCGACCAGATGACCGTGGCCCTGCAGGAGGCGCGCGCCGAAGCCGAGTCCAGCGCGCGGGCCAAGGCCAGCTTCCTGGCCGCCATGAGCCACGAAGTGCGCACGCCCATGAACGGCGTGGTGGGCATGGTCGATCTGATCTTGCAAACCAAGCTGGACGACGATCAGCGCTTCATGCTGCTGACTGTGAAAGACTCAGGCCAGGCCTTGATCAAGGTCATCAACGACATTCTCGATTTCTCGAAGATCGAGGCCGGACGACTGGAGATCGAGGAAACCGAACTGTCGCTGACCAAGACGCTGGAGGACGTGGCCTTGTCGCTCGGCTCCGCCGCCACGCAGAAACATCTCACATTGCTGACATATGTCGATCCGGCCTTGCCGGAGATTGTTTTGGGCGATGCGGTGCGCGTGCGCCAGATTTTACTGAACCTCGGCTCGAACGCCGTGAAGTTCTCGGAGGCGGGCGAGGTGCTGTTGAAAGCCGAGCCGTTGCCCGCGGCCGATCCCGGCGCGGTGCGTGTGCTGTTCAGCGTGCGCGACCAGGGCATGGGCATCTCGCCCGAGGCCCGCGCGCGGCTGTTCGAGGAGTTCCAGCAGGCCGATACCTCCACCACCAGGCGTTTCGGCGGCACCGGCCTCGGGCTGGCCATCTGCCAGCGCCTGACCAAGCTGATGGGCGGTGAGATCAGCGTCGACAGCGTGCTGGGCGTGGGGTCCGAGTTCCGCTGCCAGTTGCCGTTCAAGACTGTCTCCCGAAAAGCCGGCCGCGCCGGCGCCGACCTGTCGGGGCTGCATGTGCTGGTCATCGCCGGCAGCGCCGAGATGCGTAAACTCTGCTGGCAGTATTTGGGGTTCTGGAAAGCTCAAGTCAGCGAGCTTGCGCACCTGTCCGATGCGGCGGGGTTTTTCCAGGCGCAGCAGAATGCGCCGCACCCGGTGGATATCGTCGTCATTCCGCAAACCGAGGAGCCAGGACGTATCGCGCAGATGCGCGAGGAGTTCCTGGCCAGCGGACGCAAGCCGTATCCGCGCTTTGTCGTGGCGCGGGCCACTCAAGCAGGTCTGGCCGGCCTGAACGCCGGCAAGGAATTCACGTTCCTCGATCTCTCGCCGGTGCGCCGCGCCGCCCTGATTACCGCCGTGGCGGTGGCGGCCGGGCGGGCCAGCCCCGAGACGCCGGTGCTGGAGCAGCCCGACTATGTCACCGAAGCGACCCCGCCCACGGTGGACGAGGCGCTGGCCAGCGGACGGCTGATCCTGGTGGCCGAGGACCACGTGGCCAACCGCGAGGTAATCCGCCGCCAACTCAACCGGCTGGGCTATGCCTGCGAAATGGCCGACGACGGCATGATCGCGCTGAACATGTGGCAGGCGAAAAAGTACGCGCTACTGCTGACCGACTGCCACATGCCGCACATGGACGGCTTCGGCCTGACGGCGGCGATCCGCAAGATGGAGGAACAAACCGGCGGCCATGCGCCTATCATCGCCATTACCGCCAACGTGCTGCAGGGCGAGGCCGAGCGCTGTCTGGCGGCGGGCATGGACGGCTTTCTGCCCAAGCCGGTCGACCTGAAAACACTGCGCGCCGAGCTGAGCAAGTGGATCAAGACCGACGCCGCGACCGCTCCCTCGCTGCCCGCCGCGCCACCGCCTGCCACACCGCTGCCCACGCCGGATAAAACCGCCGAAGTGCTCGATCTGTCGCGCATGCGCGAGGCCTTCGGCGAAATCGACGACGGCGTGCGCGAATACTTCAAGATTTTCCTGGACTCCGTGGCGCCGCTGATTACCCAGTTCGAGTCTGAGATGGCCGAAGCTAACCATGCAGGCGCACGCGAAACCATTCACAAGGCCAAGGGGGCTGCGGCCAACGCCGGGGCCCAGGAAATCACGGCGCTGATGCATGAAATCGAAACTGCGCTGGTCGAAAAACGGCCCGAACACGCCCAGGCGCGGAGCGGCGGCTTGCAGCCGGCCTGGGACCGGCTGACGCAAGCCATCGCCCGGGTGTAGTAAGGGTACAGGCAATAAGGCGACGGGGAGGGGGCGTGATGACCAATATGTTCGAGCAGCACACCGTGCTGCTGGTGGACGACGAGGCCTCCAGCCGCGCTCTGGTGGGCCAGATGCTGCGCCGGCTTGGTTTCCGCGAGGTGCTGCTGGCCGAGGACGGCTATCAGGCCGTGGAGATTCTCAACAGCCAGCAGGTGACGGCGGTGGTCACCGACTTCCGCATGCCGGGCATTCACGGCCTGCAATTGCTGAAATACATCCGCACCGGCCAGACGTATGCGCCGCGCAATCTGATCTGCGGCATGCTGACCAGCTACGCCGAGCGCGAACTGGTGGGCCTGGCCATCGTGCTGGATGTGGACACGTTCCTGGCCAAGCCCGTCTCGATGGAGACGATCACCAAGCATTTGAAACGCAGCTTCGCGTACCGCTTCGAGCCCTTGGACGTGGATACCTATATGGCGGTGGATGTGGAAAACGCGGCCCCGCACCTGACCACGCCGTCGCCGTTCGATCTGCCGCGCCCGCCGCCGCGCACTGTTGCGCCGCCGCCGCCGCCGCCGCCGCCACAAGCGCCGCCGGAGGAAAAGTCCGCCGAGGCGCCGCCGGCCCCTGCAGCGCCGCCCGCGAAACCCCCGCCCGATAAGGCAGCTCCCGGCAAAGCCGCGCCGTCTCAACCTGCGCCTGGCAAGGCCGCGCCCGGTAAATTAGCGCCAGCCAAATCCATGCCCGGCAAGCCTGTCCCGGCCAAAGCCGCCAAGCCTGCGCCCGAACGCAGCGATGACAAGCCGGCGAAGAAAGTGAAGCTCGAAGATGTGCCCGAGAACGCGCTTCTGGCGCGCGATCTGTACGGCGCGGGCGGAACGCTGCTGCTGGCGGCCGGGACGCGCTTCAAGACGCGCTACATCAAGCGCCTGGAAGAACTGCGCGAGCTGAAAGAAAAAATCGATCATGTCTGGATCACGGAAGAGTAGTGCCGCGTTTTTTGCCGCGGCTGTGTTTCTGCTGGCGGGGTTACAGACAGCGTCCGCGCACGAGGCGCTGAAAGCCAAGGCCCACGGCGTCGATCTGACGCGCCTGCCGGTGGGCGATACGCGCGTCTCGGACAAGCCCAAAGTGGGGTGGATCTGGGCGTGCCGGCCGCCGTTGGATGCGCCGCCTGCCGTCGCCAAGGGGCCGTGGTTCAACCCGGATGGATTGACCTATGATCTGACCCGGAAAGCGGTGGTGCAGGGCGAGGTGACGTGGCCGCACCGCTTTGTCATGCGGGTCGAGGGCGACAGGCGCATCTTTTCATCGAACGACCTGCCCAATCATCCCACGGGCGAGTTCCCCATCTCGCCGCAAGACCCGGCCTATCAGTACGACCGTAACCCCAGCCGCATCTCTGCCCAGAACATGACCGTGGAACTGCCGCTGAACCCTACGCCGTCGGCCGAGCCCACCTGCGCGCCGGGGGCCGTGGGTATCCTCCTGACCGGGGTCGTGCTGTTCAACGCGCTGGACGCGGTGGGGCTGGATGCCGTCGCGCACGAAAGCCAGGATGGGTGTCAGGGCCACCCGCAGCGCGACGGCGTGTACCACTACCACAGCCTGACCATCTGCCATGACGACGCGGTGCTGCCCGACGGGCACTCGGCGCTGGTGGGCTATGCGCTCGACGGCTTCGGCATCTTCGGCCGCTTGGGCGAGGGCGGCAAACCGCTGTCCAGCGCCGACCTGGACGAATGCCACGGCCACACCCACGCCATTCCTTGGAACGGCAAAACCGTGACGATGTATCACTACCACGGTACGTGGGATTTTCCGTACACCGTGGGATGCATGAGGGGGCCATTCGACTTCGCCGACATGATCACCATCAGCGGCGGGCCAGAGGCGCGCGGCGAGGGCCTGCGTCCGCGCGATGGCCTGCGGCCCGGCGGTATGCGGCCTGGCTCTCCGCCGGGGCCGGGTGCTGCGCCGCCGCGCGCTGCGCTGCCGGGTACGCCGCCGGGTACGCCACTTGGGCCCCGGCCGGACCGCGTCCAGTTCGCCGCCGCCGCCGCCAAACTGGGCGTCAGCGAACAACAACTGATGCAAGCCCTGGGCCCGCCGCCGCCGGACTTCGAGGCGGCCGCCAAACGCCTGGGTGTCGATGTGGAAACCCTACGGCGGGCTTTGGTTCCTCCGCGTTAGGCGGTAATCTGTTCCGGCGTGGCGGAGGGCGGCAGCATGGCCAGCATTCTTATTGTCGAAGACGAAAAATCCAGCGCGATGCTGATCACCCAGGCGCTGACGCGCGCCGGGCATACCGTAACAGCCGCCACCGACGGCGCCGACGGTATCGCCAAGGTGAAATCGCTGAAGCCGGACCTTGTCATCATGGACATGAGCATGCCCAAGATGAACGGTTGGCAGGCCATCCGCAGCCTGAAGGCCGATGCGGCCACCAGCGCCATCCCCATCATCGCGCTCACGGGCGCCACCACGGCGGGTGACCGCGACGAAGCCTACGAGGCCGGGTGCGATGCTTACGAGAACAAACCCATCGACATTCCGCGCCTGATCGCCCGCGTCAAAGAGTTCGTGAAGGGCTGACTGGGTTCTGTCCGGCGGGCCGCGAGGCCGCGAAATCAGCAGCAATCCCAATGTGTTGCGCACTAACGGCCCGGGCCGGCCCGGTTCGGCAGGCGGGCGGGTGCGCCGGGCTGCGAAGGGCTTGCGCAGGCGCGCTGGTAAAATCCGCGCTTCACGTTCGATGCCCAGACCCATTCCCACAGCCGTGGAGAGGAGCCCCCGATGGCCGAAACCACCAAAGCGCCCAAAACGCTGAACGGCAAAGACACCTTCGCAGCGGACTATTTCAAATCCGATACCGACAAGCAGGTGTGGCTGGGCAACCCGCACATCGACAATCTGGTGACCGTCGTGCTGGCGCTGGGCGCTGAAATCTGGGCGTTGAAGCAGCGCCAGATCATTTCGGAAAAGCTGGCCGAGAAAAAAGTGTTTCCGACCACAGCGGCTATTGAAGCCTACAAGCCGACGAAAGCCGAGGAAGCCGAATGGGACGCCGAACGCCAGAGCCTCGCCAAACGCGTCTACGGCTGGTTCGCGCGCGAGACCGCCTCCTCCGCCCAGGCGGCGAAATAGCAGGACAAGGGAGCATTCCGATGAACCGCCGTGAAACCCTGGCGATCGCCCCCATGCTGACGGCCCTGGCCATCGCCACCCACAGCACTTCCGCCGCCGCGAAAACCACCGATGTGAAAATCGACCCCTACAACCAGACGCCCGAACAGGAAGCGCGCCATGCGGTGCGCCTGCCGAAGCTGGATCAGCAAAGCGTGCAGGATTTTCTCAGTTCATTCCGCGCGGCCATCGGCAAGGAATTCCGGCCCATGCGCGCCGTTCTGGAAAAGTCGCTGGCCGCCAAGGGCCTGACGATGGACGCCGACATCAGCCCCGAAGCGGCCTGGACCACGCTGATGCAGCATCCCCAGTACGCCATGAGCGCGCGGCTGTGGATGAGCACGCAACAGCAGATGTGGGCGAACATCTACGGCATTTTCCACGCCAATGCCGAGGCCGTTCTGGCCGAGCTCGAGAAGGCCGATACGTCCGGGCCCGGCCGTCTGGAGTTGAACCCCGATTTGAACATCCCCGACTATACGCGGCACGAAATCCACATTCAGCCGGGCGGCTATGTGGGCGATCCGTTCGCCGGCGCCATTTCGCACTACGGCTTCAAGCAGTTCGACCGCAACGTCTTCAACAACGACCGGATGGAGCATCACCTGGCCATGGCGCAGGAAACGCCGATTCCGGCCGACGGCCAGGTGCGGCGCATTCTCGACATGGGCACAGGCTTCGGCGCGTTCGCCACTTCGCTGAAAGAACGTTTCCCCGAGGCGGAAGTCTGGGGCATCGACGTTGGCGCGCCGATGGTGCGCTGGGCGCACTACCGCGCCGTGAAGATGAACCTGGACGTGAACTTCGCCCAGCGCCTGGCCGAAGACACCAAGTTCCCGGACGGGCACTTCGACGTGGTGGTCAGCTACATCATGCATCACGAGGTGCACCCGGATGTGCAGGAAAAGATCGTGGCCGAGGCCTACCGCGTGCTGCGGCCGGGCGGCTCATTCTTTCCGGTCGATTTCGTCACCAAAGGCAACCCGCGCTACATGGGTTTCGGCGACATAATGCGCAAAGCCTCGATCTGGCAGGATCACCGCTATAACAACGAGGTCTGGTCTCCCAGCTACCGCGAGACGGACCTGCCCGGGCTGATGCGGAAAGTGGGCTTTACCGACATGAAGGTTTCGGCCAAGACCGGCACCGCGTTCCAGGACGTGCTGGGCTTCAAACCGGCTTAAGCTATTCAGGCGGTGGTGGCTGCATCACCCGGGCCAGAATGCGCGGGATGATGCCGCCGCTGCGCAGGATTTCGATTTCCAGCGATGTTTCAACCGCTGCCGTGGCGGTGAAGGTTTCGGTCTTGCCGCTCGCGCGATAAAGCGTGACCGGAACTGCCCCGCGCACTTTCAGTTGTTCGGGGGCGGCCGCGATCTCGATGCGGTCCTGAACGGAAAGATTGAGCGCTGACGGCTGAAGCCCTGGCGGCAGGCGCAAGGGCAGTACGCCCATGCCGATCAGGTTGGTGCGGTGGATCTGCTCGAAACTCGTGGCCAGCACTGCACGTACGCCCAACAGCGCCACACCCTTGGCGGCCCAGTCGCGCGACGAGCCCATACCGTAGCGCGCGCCGGCTAGCACCACGACGCTGCGGTTCTCTTTCGCGTACTGTTCGGCCGCGCGCCACAGGGCCATGCGCTCGCCCGAGGGCGCGTGGATCGTCTGCCCGGCGGGCAGCGTTGCATCCAGCAGGTTCGCCACATTGCGGTTGGTGAACAGCCCGCGCATCATCACCGCCCAGTTGGCGCGGCGCGCGGCGTAGACGTTCAGGTCATTCGCATTCTCACCGCGTTCGATCAGGTAGCGGCCCGCATCACTGTCAGCGGGGATTTGTCCCACGGGCGAAATGTGATCGGTGGTGATGTCATCGCCCAGGGCGATCAAAGGCGTTGCGATGTAATGGCCAAGGCGCGTTTGGGCCGTGGCCGTGGCAAAGGGCGGGCGGCAGATGTAGGTGGACGCCGCATCCCACGGGAATACAGGCGTCGCAGGCGCTTGCAGAGCCGCCCACGCCGGGCTGGCTTCAGCGCGTTCGAAGGCCTCGGCCACGTCGGCAGGGTCCACACCTGCACGTAAAGCCGTGTCGATCTCGGGCCCCGAGGGCCACAGATCGCGCAAGTAGACGGGCTCGCCCGTCTTTGAAACGCCGATAGGATCGGTCTGGATGTCGCGGTTCACATCGCCCGCCAAGGCATAGGCGACCACCAACGGCGGCGAGGCCAGGAACGCCGCGTTCAGCTCGGTGTGCACGCGGCCCGGAAAGTTGCGGTTGCCCGACAGCACCGCCACGGCGTTGACATCATGGGCCTGTATCGCACTCGACATTATCTCCGTCAGCGGCCCAGCGTTGCCGATGCAGGTGGTGCAGCCGTAACCGACGATGCCGAAGCCCACGGCCTCCAAATCCTCTTTCAGTCCGGCGCGGGCGAGGTACCGGGCCGCGCGCGGTGAACCCGGCGCCAGCGAGGTTTTCACCCACGGCGGCGGCGTTAATCCGAAGCGGCGAGCCTTGCGCGCCAGTAATCCAGCCGCGATCACCAGACGAGGGTCCGAGGTATTGGTGCAACTGGTGATGGCGGCAATGGCCACGGCCCCGTCGGGCGGCACATTGTCCCCATGCCGTTGCAAACTCTTTGATGGGCGCGTGGCGGCTAATGTTTGTGCTGTCTCCGACGGCGCGATGCGGTCCTGCGGACGGCGCGGTCCGGCCAGGCTTGTGGTGATGGCAGCCAGATCGATCTCGATCACATCGGCGTAGGCGGGTGTCTCGTCGGGCGAGGACCACAGGCCCTGGCGCCGGGCGTAATCGGCCACCAGTTGTATTTGCGCGCGCGGGCGTCCGGTGGCCTCC
>JAEUKM010000028.1 GCA_016793085.1 Rhodospirillaceae bacterium | reverse complement strand
GGCCCCAACACATTCTCGATTTTGTCCCTCAGCACGCTTTCGGTGAACGGCTTGACGATGTAGGCCGACACGCCGGCGGCGGCGGCCGCGGCAATCTCGCGCCCATCGTCCTGCGACGTTACCAGAATAAACGGCGTACCTTTCAGCACGTCGTCTTTTCGCACCTCTTGCAGCAATTCCAACCCCGTGACCGGTTCCATGTCCCAGTCGGACAGCACCAAGCCGTAGGACTTGTGGCGCATCATCTGCAAAGCCTGCGCGCCATTCTCAGCCCCATCTACATTTTGTAGTTCAAACTTCTTTAATAAGTTCTTCATCGTCACCAGCATGGGGGCAAAATCGTCGACGATCAGGATGTTCATATTCCGGTCGATCGCCATGCTGTCCCTCCGTCAGAACAGTTATTCGGGGTATAGCCAGGGTGTTGAACGCCCGGACCGTCCGGCAGACCTCTTCAATTCTGACACCGGTTATTCTCAACCATAAATGTCAGATATTCAAAGAGAATTTGCCATTTTGGCGGGCTGGCGCAGTGCCGCGGGCGGGGTCTAAAGGACCTGCGCCGGGGGCAAAATACAGGGGTTGAGGAGTGCGGACATGACCGATGCTTTGGGCTGGCGGAAGAAATTCGGGGTCCTGGGGCCCTCGACCAACACCATCGTCCAGCCCGACTTCGACGATCTCAGGGTGCCCGGCGTCACCAACCATTACAGCCGGATTTACACCCCCAACTCGAAGGCCATCAGCAACGAAACCTTCCTGGCGGGCACCGCGAAAATCTCGGAAGGCGTCCTGGACGCAGTGCGCAGCGTCATGACCTGCGAGCCCGATTACATGGTCATGGGCATGTCGGCCATCACCTTTTACGGCGGGGCCAAGGGGGCGGATGCCTTCGAGAAGAAGATCAGCGGCGAGGCCAAGGTGGGGGTCAGCGTCGGCTCGCATTCGTGCACGGCGGCCCTGAAAGCCTACGGATCGGGCATCAAACGTATCTCGTTCATGTCGCCCTACTATCCGGTCGCAAATAGCGAAGTGCGCCAGTATTTCACCGACATGGGCTTCACGGTCGTGCGCGACGTGCCTATGCAGGCGCCGAGTTGGACCGGCATTGCCGCCATCACCACCGAACAGTGCCGCCAGACCTTGATGAAGCTGGACGGCCCCGACGTTGATGCGATTGTGCAGGTGGGCACGAACTTAAGCATGATCCGGCTGGCGGCGGCGGCCGAGTTATGGCTGAACA
Organism: Rhodospirillaceae bacterium; assembly: GCA_016793085.1. Lineage (GTDB taxonomy): Bacteria > Pseudomonadota > Alphaproteobacteria > Rhodospirillales > Rhodospirillaceae. Next base: position 827 of record JAEUKM010000028.1, on the reverse strand, counting down.
AGCCGGTCATTGCCATCAATACCGCCACATATTGGCATGCATTGCGCGCAAATGGCATCAAAGATCATGTTCAGGGATTCGGCCGTTTGATGGCTGAGTTCTAATTTTCTTTACCGGAAGGGCCGCCGCAGATTTGCATAACCGACGTGCAAGCGGCGCAAAGGCCCACTTGAACAGTCTTGACCTGCATCAAAGTTAAGTGGGGCCGCTGGCCTATCTTTTTCCTGCGACATCATCAAAACGCAGGAGCGCGGCATGGTCAAACTTTCACATCTCGGCGGCATCGGCCTTCTGGCCTTCGCCTGTCTCGGATCGGCCCCGGTCCAGGCCGATGATTTCAAGCAGGCCGGTGAATGGCTGGTGCGCGGGCGCGTCATCGGCGTGCTGCCGGACGGCAAAAGCACCATCACCCCCATCGGCGGCAACGCCACCGCCGACGACAGCTTCGTTCCCGAACTGGATATCAGCTATTTCTTCAGCGACAACATCGCCCTGGAGGTGATCGCAGCCGTCACCAAGCACGATGTGACGGCGCGTGGAACGACGCTGGGCACGGTCAGGCTGGGCGACGCCTGGCTGCTGCCGCCCATCGTGACCCTGCAGTATCACGCTTCGTCGTTCAACGGCCTCAGCCCCTATGTCGGCGTGGGCCTGAACTACACGCACTTTTTCGATGCCGACACCGCCGGCGCTCCGGTGACGGCCATTAGCTACGGTGACAGTTTCGGCCCCGCCCTGCAGGCCGGATTCGACGTGCAACTCAACGACCGCTGGTCGTTCAACGTCGACGTCAAGAAGGTCTGGATCAACACCGATGTGCGCATCAA
>JAEUKM010000416.1 GCA_016793085.1 Rhodospirillaceae bacterium | reverse complement strand
GATGGCGAAGGTGGCCTTGTCGTCCACGACATCCACTTTGACGTGGCCGCCGGTGATGAGATCGCCGAACAGCAATTTGTCGGCCAGAGGTTTCTTGATTTCCTGCTGGATGACGCGCGCCAAGGGCCTCGCGCCCATCTGCTTGTCGTAGCCCTTCTTGCCCAGCCATTCGCGCGCGGCGGCCGTCAGTTCGATGGTGACGTTGCGGTCGGCCAGTTGCGCTTCCAACTGCATGATGAACTTGTCGACCACGCGGCCGATCACTTCAGGCGGCAGGCTGGCGAAGGCGACAATCGCATCCAGACGGTTGCGGAATTCCGGCGTGAACATCTTTTCAATCGCCGCCGTATCCTCGCCCTCGCGCATATCGCGGCCGAAACCGATGGCATGCTTGGCGGCTTCAGAGGCGCCCGCGTTGGTGGTCATGATCAGGATGACGTTGCGGAAATCCACCGACTTACCGTTGTGGTCGGTCAGCTTGCCGTGGTCCATCACCTGCAACAGGATGTTGTAGAGGTCCGGGTGCGCCTTCTCGATTTCGTCCAGCAACAGCACGCAATGCGGATGCTGGTCGACCGCGTCGGTGAGCAATCCGCCCTGGTCGAAACCCACATAGCCCGGCGGCGCGCCGATCAGGCGTGAAACCGTATGCCGTTCCATGTATTCGGACATGTCGAAGCGGTGAATCTCGATGCCTAAGCTTTTCGCCAACTGGCGCGCGACCTCGGTTTTGCCCACGCCCGTGGGGCCGGAGAACAGGTAGCTGCCGATGGGCTTTTCCGGTTCGCGAAGCCCGGCGCGGGCCAGTTTGATGGCGCTGGACAGCGCATCGATGGCCTGTTCCTGGCCGAACACCATGGTCTTCAGATCGCGTTCCAGGTTCTGCAGCGCGGTCTTGTCGTCACGGGTGACGGTCTTGGCGGGGATGCGGGCGATCTTCGCCACCACTTCCTCCACGTCCTTCACCGTCACCACCTTTTTACGCTTGCCCGGCGGCAGCAGCATGCGCGACGCGCCCACTTCGTCGATCACGTCAATCGCCTTATCGGGCAGCTTGCGGTCGTTGATGTAACGCGCGGCCAACTCGACGGCGGTACGGATGGCATCCGACGTGTAGCGCACCTTGTGGTGTTCCTCGTAGTACGGCTTCAAGCCCTTCAGGATCTTGATGGCGTCCTCGATGGTGGGCTCGTTCACGTCGATCTTCTGGAAGCGGCGCACCAGCGCCCGGTCCTTCTCGAAGTAGTTGCGGTATTCCTTGTAGGTGGTCGAACCCATGCAGCGCAGCACGCCCGAGGCGAGGGCCGGCTTCAACAGGTTCGAGGCGTCCATGGCCCCGCCCGAGGTGGCGCCAGCGCCTATCACAGTATGGATTTCGTCGATGAACAGCACCGAGCCCTTGGTGTTCTCAAGCTCGGTCAGCACCGCCTTCAGGCGTTCCTCGAAGTCGCCGCGGTAGCGCGTGCCCGCCAGAAGCGCGCCCATGTCGAGGGCAAACACTGTCGCGTCGTGCAGCACTTCGGGCACTTCCTTGTTGATGATGCGCCGCGCTAGGCCTTCGGCGATGGCGGTCTTGCCCACGCCCGCGTCGCCCACGTACAGCGGATTATTCTTGGTGCGGCGGCAGAGAATTTGAATGGTGCGCTCGATTTCCTTGTCGCGCCCGATGAGCGGGTCGATCTTACCGGCCTTGGCCTTCTCGTTCAGGTTGACGCAGTAGGCGGTCAGCGCCTCCTGGCCCTTCTTCACGACTTCTTCCGAGCGCGCGTCGGCATCCGCGCCCGAGGGCGGGCGGCGTTCGGACTGGGCCTGACGCTTCGCGATGCCGTGCGAGATGTAATTCACCGCGTCCAGGCGCGTCATTTCCTGGCTCTGCAGGAAATACACCGCGTGGCTTTCGCGTTCCGAGAACAGGGCCACCAGCACGTTGGCGCCGGTCACTTCCTCGCGGCCCGAGGACTGCACATGAATGGCCGCGCGCTGTACCACGCGCTGAAAGCCCGAGGTGGGCTTGGGATCGTCGCCCGAGGTGCTGACCAGGCCCTTCAAGTCGTCGTCGACGAACGCCTTGGTGGTGTGGCGCAACTGGTCGACGTTGACGTTGCAGGCCTTCATCACGGCAATGGCGTCGGGGTCGTCGCACAAGGCCAGCAAAAGATGCTCCAGCGTCGCGTATTCGTGGCGGCGCTCGGAGGCGGCCGCCAGCGCGCGGTGAAGGGTCTTTTCCAGGTTTTGCGATAACATCGACAAGGGCGGATTTCCTTATTTCGTTTCTTCGTTTTGTCTCACCGCCGCTTCGGCGGTCACTCTTTTTCCAGCGTACACTGCAGCGGGTGCTGGTTTTTGCGGGCCAGGTCCATCACCTGGTTCACTTTGGTCTCGGCCACCTCGAAGGTGAACACGCCGCATACGCCCACACCTTTCTGATGCACGTGCAGCATGATACGCGTGGCTTCCTCGGTCGTCTTGCTGAAGTACTTCTCGAGCACATGCACCACGAACTCCATGGGCGTGTAGTCGTCGTTCAGCATCAGCACCTTGTAGAGCGACGGTTTCTTGACCTTGGGCCGCGTCTTGATGACCACGCCGGTGTTCGAGCGGCCATCGTCTCCGCCGTTGCCGTTGTTCTTCTCCTCGCCCGAAGCGCGCGTCTGCGGCATCGGCGTTAGGAGGGACTGGAACGGATGGTCGGGTGTGGTCATGGCGTCGGTAAAACGTCTTCAAGCAGGTCGTGGCAGCGTCACGTACAAGGATAACAATACCGCCCAGATATTGGTTTAAAAAAGGTGATGCGCCAGTACGCCTGGCGAATTTGTTTTCCGCCCGATTGTTGCAGTCAAAAAACCGCACACCGCTGTGCGCGGTTTTTATCCACAGGGCCTTCCCGGCTTGGTCGCGGGGGCCACGTTCAGACAACCTTAAGATCAATGAATTACAATGGATTTCAACGAGATGTGGACTTAGTCCCTGAAAATTCATATCTTTTTGCCCAACAGAGCCCGGACACACCTGGCCGCCCAAGAGAGAACCGGTAAGCGTGGGGTCAACAAAGACCGCATAAGGTCTTGAGAATTGAGGGTTTTATCGGAATGGCGACGATCTTGGGGCGCGCGCGTTCGCGGCAACGACTCGGATTTTTTGTAAGCATTCTGGCGGGGTTCGCCCTGCTTTCACCGCTTCCGGCGGCGGCCAAGTACGCCGCCATCGTGGTGGACGCCCAGACCGGCAAGGTCCTCCACGAAGCCAACCCCGACACCCGCAATCATCCGGCGTCCCTGACGAAGATGATGACCCTGTACATGCTGTTCGAAGCCATGGACCAGGGCAAGTTTACGCTCGATTCCCGCCTGAAAGTCTCCAAGCGCGCTGCCGGCATGGCGCCGAGCAAACTGGGCTTGCGTCCGGGCTCGACCATTCAGGTGCGCGACGCCATCCAGGCGCTGGTCACCAAGTCCGCCAACGATGTCGCCGCCGTGGTGGCCGAAAATCTGGCCGGCGGCAGCGAAAGCCGCTTCGCCCAGACCATGACCACCAAGGCGCACGCCATGGGCATGCGCAACACGGTGTTCAAGAACGCCTCGGGCCTGCCCAACAAGTCACAAGTCTCATCCGCCCGCGATATCGCCATTCTGGCCAAGCGCCTGATGACCGACTATCCGCAGCACTACCACTACTTCGGCCAGGACTCGTTCACTTATGCCGGCCAAGTCATTCTCTCTCACAATCGCCTGATGGCGATGTACCCCGGCGCCGACGGCCTCAAGACCGGCTACACTTTAGCGTCCGGATTTAATCTCGCTGCCTCGGCCAAGCGCGGCAACACGCGCATCATCGGCGTGGTTTTGGGCGGCACGACCGCGCGGGCCCGCGACATGCACATGGCCAACCTGCTCGACAACGGCTTTGCCCGCCTGAACGGCCAGCCCGAAACGCTGATCGCAGCCCCCATGCTGTACGACGCACCCGCCGACACTGGCCAGGGCCAAGTGGCCGTGGGCGACATCGACGATGCCGTGTTCCCCGATGCCACCGCCGCCGCCAAGAAGCAGACCCAGGCCCGCAAGGCCGAACTGGCCGCAAGCTGGGGGATTCAGGTGGGCGCTTACGGCTCGCGCGAGCGCGCCCGCGAACAGGCCACGCTGGCCCTGACGCGCATGATGACGCTGTATCCCGGCGCCGACGTGCGCGTGCAGCAGATGAAAGATGGCGAGGGCCGCACGCTCTACCGGGCGCAGGTGGTTGGCCTGAAGCAGGATGAAACGCAGTTCGCCTGTCAGGTCGCCGACATCAAGACCAAGGCCGGATGCAAGGCCGTGCCGCCGCTGAAGCCCGTGAAAGTGGCCAGCGCGCGCAAGAGCGGCAGCAAAGTCCGCTAATCTGATAATCTTACGTTAGTGACCCACGGA
>JAEUKM010000336.1 GCA_016793085.1 Rhodospirillaceae bacterium | reverse complement strand
GCTGATGGCGACAGCCTCGCGTCCGCCCACGGCGATCTGGCTTGCGGAGGTGGACGTGAACGAGCCTTGCAACGTGCCGTTGCCGGCAAAGCGCAGGCCGAAGTTGTTGGACACCGAAGTGGTGTTTGAGCTGGGGACGTTGATCAACCCGCCCATGGCGATGGTGCTGGTGATAGTGTGCCCGGCGCCGGCGGCATTATCGGTGCTGATCAGAAAGCCGGTGGCGTTGGTCTGGCCGTCGTGGCGCAGCGTACCGTTCATGATGACGTCGTTGCTGCTGTCCACGGTCAGGGGCACGCCGGTCGTGACCGTAATGCTGCCCGCGTTCTCGATCGTGATGTTGCCGGGGCCCTGGCCGTCGCCGGTGGAGGTTTTCAGCGGCTGGGTGGTGGACGAATTGACGGTGACCGGGCCGGCCAAAGCGGCCGTGGGCAGGGATAGGGCAGTGGTGGCCAGAAGGGCGGCAAGTCGCGACCGGGCAGCACCCGCAGCAAGGGCGGAAAAATGGCGGAAAACCAAGAAAAATCTCCCAACTGAGCACCCGCGGGGAACCCCGCCGGACCGGACAGCGTTGGTGTCCGATCAGCGGCCCGGCGTCAAGGGTTGGCGTAAGCTTTTCAGCCCTAAACGAGAGCCATAAGTTAATGTGATTCATGGAGAAATTAAGGCGAGAAATTAAGGCAATCCGGCGCCCCCCACGTCATGAGCAAGCACCTCGATCAAATCCTGCCCCGCTATCAGTTTTTCGAGCATCACCAGACCGTGGTGCAGGCAAGCCCCGAACGCGCCTTTGCCGCCATCGAAGGCGTCGATCTGCCGGACTCGCGGCTGGCCCGCGCGCTGATGTTCTTGTGGCGCATACCGGCCCGGCTGTTCCTGAAAGACGTGCCCAGCCGCGGTATGACGGTGGCCGATTTCATTCCACTGGCGTGCGATCCGCCGCGCGAGCTGGTGCGGGGTCTGATCGGCGGGGTTGCGCGCCGCGCCTGGACGCACACCGACTTCGCGGGTCACGACGGCCCCGGCTTCAAACTCGCCTGGAGTTTCTGGGTGACCGATTTGGGGGCCGGGCGCTGCCGCATCGATACCGAAACGCGCGTACTGTGCTGCGATGCCGCCACGCGCCGCTGGTTCACGCTGTATTGGATCGTCATCCGGCTGCCGTCGGGGATGATCCGGCGCGATCTGTTGCGCATCATCAAGCAGCGCTTACCGGAGGCGCACGGTTAACAATGTCCGTACTGCCGATGCCGCGGCTTTACCATGCAGGCATTGAGGCGTTAGCATAGTGCCCGCGAAGGTTGACGAGTTGTCATCATGGCTAATGTTTTAAGTGCTGACGTGTTGAACGGGCTGGACGTGAAGTCCTACCCCTCGGGCGCGCGCATCTTCTCGAAGGGAGAGCGCGCCGACGTGGCCTATTTGCTGGTCTCGGGCGATGTGGCGCTGATCGGCATCAATGCCGAGGGCAAGAATACGGCGCATGGGCGCATCGCTCCCGGCCAGATTTTCGGCGAGACGGCCTACATCGACGAAGCGCCCAGACCCTTTCACGCAGTGGCAGTGAAAGAAAGCCAATGCGCGGTCATCGACCGGGTCAGCATGGGCAAGCGCATGACCAAGGTCGACCCCTTCATCCGCTATTGGATCGAATTCATGTCGCAACGCCTGACGGAATTGGGCTCGCGCGCCGAGAAGGGAAACGATGCCGCCAAGGGAGACGCCGCATCATGAGCGGACCGGCGCGCATTTCACTGGCGGGACCCGAGGATGTGCGCATGCGTCCGCTGGCCAAGATTCTCGACCGCAAGCTTTTCCCGCCGGACTCGGTGATTTTCAACCAGGGCGACGCGGCCGAGAAGGCCTACATGATCCTGCGCGGCGAAGTGGACATCTCGGCGGTCAACAAGAACGGCAAGATGGTGCACCTGACGACGCTGCGCACCGGCCAGGCCTTCGGCGAAATGGCACTGTTGGTCCGCCGCCCGCGCAGCGCCACCGCCAAGACCAAAACTGCCTGCGAGCTTCTGACCATCAGCAAGGCGCAGCTAGAAGAAAAAATGAAGGCCCTGGACCCGTTGATGAAACTGTGGGTGGAAACCCTGGCCGAACGGATTTTGGCCGCCACGCGCAGCGCCGAGTAACTAGTCGCCGACCCTCATGATGGCGACACCGCCAGCGACCAGAGTGGCTGCGGCGACCCGCCAGAGGCCGAACGGCTCCTTCAAGAATATGGTTCCGATCAAGGCCGCGACGATAACGCTGGTTTCACGCAGTGCCGACACGGCGGCGAGCGGAGCGGACGCCATGGCCCAAACCACGATCCAGTAACCGCTCATCGCTACGGCGCCGCTGGCAAAGGCGGGCTTCCACACCGCCCGCATCGCGCCGAGGAAATGTGGCCCCTGGCGCCAGAATCCGATCGCGATCAGCGGCAAGGCCCATAGCAGATTCAGCCACACGATGAAGCCGTGGGGCGTGCCGGCCAGCCGTGCGCCGATGCCGTCGGCAACCGAGTAACCGGCGATCCAGACCGATGTGCCCAAGGCCCACAACACGCTCGTGGTATTGGCGGCGCTACGCCTGCTGAACGACAGGCTGATAATGCCGATGCTGACGACGGCCACGCCGAGCGCAGACATGGGCGTGATGGCCTCGCTGGCAAACACGGCGGCCAGAAGTAAAACCAAAATCGGCGTTGTGCCGCGTGCAATCGGATAGGCCTGGCTTAAGTCGCCGTGGCGGTAAGCCTCCACCAGGAACAAATTGTAGCCGACGTGCAAAACCACCGAGAGGCCGATGATCGGCCAACTCGCCGGGGCCGGCGCGTCGACAAACGGCAAGGCCAGAAGTGACAAGACGCCGCAAGCCAGCGCGAGGACCGCCAGCATGGTGAAGCGGTCCACCTGCACCTTGACCATGGTATTCCAGCTCGCGTGCATCACGGCGGCCAGGAGCACCAAAAAAATGACGGACCACTCCATGATGGGCGGCTTTTTTTAAACTCAGTTATGCCTGATGACGATCTTGCCGAAGTGCGATGCGCTCTGAAGGTACGTATAGGCCTTTGGTAGATCGTCGAAGGCGAACACCTTGTCCACCACGGGTTTGATTTTCTCGGCGTCAATCGCCGCCAGCATGTCGTCCAGCATCTCGCGGCTGCCGACCGTGATGCCGCCCAGGATGACGTTCTTGGCGACCAGCGGAAAAATCTGCGGGGGCTGGCTGACGTCAAGCCCGCCGATCAGGCCCACGCGCGCGCAGAACGCAGCCGCTTGCAGGGATTTTGTCAACGAGGCGGTGCCCACGGTTTCCAGAATAATGTCGGCGCCGTATCCGCCGGTGGCCTTTAGTACTTCTTTTTCCCAATCGGGCGTTTTCTTGTAGTTGATCAGGATATCCGCGCCGAGTGCCTTGGCTTTGGCCAGCTTCTCGTCGCTGGAGGAGGTGACGATCACTTTTGCACCGCCTGCTTTCGCCAGTTGCAGGCCGAAGATGGACACGCCGCCGGTGCCCAGCACCAGCACCGTGTCTCCGGCTTTCATGCGGCCCAGCACATTCAGTGTGTTCCAGGCGGTGACGCCCGCCGAGGCCAGGGTGGCGGCTTCTTCCCAGCTTAAATGACCGGGCACTTTGCTTAAGGATGCAGCCGGGGCCGAGATACGCTCGGCCGCCCAGCCATCGCGTGTGTTGCCGTAGTCGGCTGAAAACAGGCCCGGCACCCAGGGGCCGTCGATCCAGTTCGCGAACATGTTGGCGACGACGCGGTCGCCGATCTTCACGTTCGTCACACCTTCACCGATGGCGATGACTTCGCCCGCACCATCACTGAGGGGCACGCGGTTCTCGGGCTTCGACCCGCCGTACCTTTTCGCAGTCAGCATCAGGTCGCGGTGGTTGAGCGCGCTGGCGTGTACTTTTATGATCGCGTGGCCGGGCGAAGTTTCGGGCGGGGTACGCGTGGCCGTGCGTAACGAGTCGATGCCGGTCTGCGGCCCAATTTCCCAAACTTTCATCCCGTGCCCCCGGCTGTCATGGCTTCAACGGTTTACGTTTGTAAGTGGAATTAACAAAGGTTGTCCACGTCCCGTCCTTGCCCTTCATCTCGGCATGCTGCTGGTAGCTGTTCTCGTCGATCTTCTTGCTTTCGGCGCGCACCAGTATTTCACCCTCGGGGCCCACGTAGCGTTCATCAGGGTACTTCACACCACCCTCATGCGGGATGGCCGAGCCTGTCGAATAGCCGCCGCCTTTGGACCAGTAGATATACTTCACCACTTTGGCGTCGTGGTCCCAGTAATACGTGGTTTCGCCGTAGTAGGGCGGGTTCGCGCCGATCACCTGGTGCTGATCGCGCAGATAGCTGCCTTCCTGGATCCAGGTGTAGCAGTGCTGATCGGTGCTTTTGCCGTCGGGGAAGGGGCCTTCCCAGCACGAACCCGCGAGATACGCGAAGGCTTTAAGATTTTCGTTGGGCGTGTCCGCAGCCCAGGCCGGCGTGGCGGCGAACAGCATGGCAGCGGCGGTCAAGATATGGCGCATCGGCGGTCTCCCCGGGGTGACTTGAATGATCATTCAAGTGCAGGTTTCAGCCAGAGTCAACCGCGGGAATCAGTGCTTGATGACGATTTTGCCGATGAACTCGGCCTCGACCATGTGCTGGTAGGCCTTGGCGGCATCGGCAAAGGGAAACACCTTGTCGATCACGGGCTTGGTGCCGGTAATGTCCAGCGCCTTCAAGAGGTCGGCGAGCATGCGCTTGCTGCCCGATGTAATCCCCTTCAGCGTGATGTTCTTGCCCACCAATGACATCATATTGGGCGGGGTGTCGGTGCGCCCGCCCAGGCCGCCGATCAGGCCCACGCGGCCGTTGGGCGCGGTGGCCGCCAAGGACTGGCTAAGGGTGGCCAGGCCAGCCGTTTCCACCACGATGTCCACGCCGCGTCCGTTGGTTGCCGCCAGAATGGCTTTCTCCCAGTCGGGCGTGGTTTTGTAATTCACCGTAATGTCGGCCCCGAGCTTTTTGCAGCGTTCAAGCTTGTCGTCTTGAGACGAAGTGATGGCGAAACGCGCGCCGTTCATTTTGGCGATCTGTAGCGCGAAG
>JAEUKM010000312.1 GCA_016793085.1 Rhodospirillaceae bacterium | reverse complement strand
CGCGCGGCGTGCGGGTGACGGGCATGACGGCATCGGCGCCGTACATTTCGACGTACTTGTCCAGCGCGCCGTAGATGGTGGTTGTGAACAGTTCCGACTGCCCGAACAGCCCGGTGATGTTGCGCGCCTTCCAATGCTTGTCGATGATCTTGCCGGTGTTGTCCATGATGGTGGTGATGGACAGCACGTGATTGGGCCAGTCCTTGTCGCGGACATAGCTGCCGAAGACGATGTAGGTGTTGTACTCGCGCGCCTTCTTGGCGATGGCTTCGGTTTCCTCGCCGGGAATCTCGATGGCGATCTTGTCGTGCAGTTCCTGGCGCGACCAGGAGCTGGAAAACCCTGTGATCGGAAACTCGTGGAAGAACATTATGTCCTTCGGCGGACTGAGCAGGCCGTGGGCGGCGTCGATCGTCGCCAGCATGTGGTTCAAGTTCTCTTTGCGCGTCTGCTTGATGTTCTTGCTGTCGATGGGCCGCACGCGGGTCTGCATCACACATAAAGTGATGTTGTCTTTTTCCAGCGGCACCGTCTCGGCCCCGCCCTTGGGGGCGACGTTGATGGTGTCCGGACCTTTGCCCATGGCGGCGCTGGCGTCAGGTGCCGTACCGGCAACTCCCGTGGCGACGGCACCCGCAACGCCCGCCGCACCGACGTGCAACAGGCCGCGGCGGCTTAAGGCCGCGCTTAAGGTGTCGGATTGCTCGTTATATTTCTGTGTGCTCATGGCCGCGTCTCCCCACGCAACAATAACATCCCCACCGGAAGTCTAGACAGAGTTCCGGCATACGATCTAGGGTTTAAAACGTGAAACTCAAACCACAGACAGAATACTATCAGTTTGTCGGGGCGCTGGACTTCACACGCTCGCGAAATTCGGGCGAGACGCGGTCGCCGTACAGTTCCTGAATATAAACGGCGGGCGATTTTGGCGCTTCGGCGTAGTGAATGAATTTCCAGCCCGCTTTGGTTTTGCGGAAAATACCAGTGGCCCGTAACTTTTCCGCGATGGGCGGGGTAGGGCGCATTTTCATCTGCCAGTAGATGCTCCAGGTGGCGACCGCGATGTCATCGGCGATTTTACGCACCTGAATGTCCGAGGCGTTGTACTCGGCCGCCTGCATGATGCCCCCGCCGCGCTTAGGGTTGAAATACTCGTTCACGGCCTCCCAGCCGATCAGCCAGCCCGCCTGTTCCTCGGCCAGATACATGGGCATGGGCTCTTTCAAATCCCACAGGTCGGTCGGAATGGTGGACCAGGTGTTCTTGGCCCAGCGTCCGGCCATGTCGTTGATGACGGCTTCGATGTCTTTTTGCAGCGCTGCCGGTCCGGCGGCCTGAGCGGCAGTGGGCGCGATGCCCAGCATCATGGCCAGCACGGCCAGAAGTCTTGCAAACGTCATGGTAGTTCCTCCCCCGGTGAGGCGGTTCAGAATGAAAGCGTCCAGCTAGTGCTTTCGGTTTTGCAGACAGTGGCGCGCGATTCCGTGGCTTCGCCGCTGTCGTCGATCTTCAAGGTCTCAACGATGACGCGGCAGGTAAAGCCGCCGGTGCGGACCGGCGCCTCGGCGAACGCGGTTCCGGCGCGGCCTTCCAGGTCCCAGAACACGGTCTCATCGCCGGGGCCCTCCAGCGCGTCCTTCTGCACCATCGACTGCAAAATGATCTGGTCCTTGGTGAGTTGATCCAGCAACTCGGGCGGAAGCACCTCCAGAATTTCCGAGCGCTCCTTGGACATCTTTCGCGGCGGGGCTTTGCGCGCCGCTGCGGCGGCCGTACTTGTGCTGCGCGGAATCATGCGCGGAGCCGTGGCCGTAGTGCGGGTCGTGCGGATCGGCACGACGACCTGGCGCGGAGCGGTGTTGTACATCATCGCGGCCGGGATGCGCTGCACGCTGCGCACCACTGAATTCGTGCCCGCCGTGACCGTGCGGCTAACGGCGTTGGTTGTACCGACCACGGCGCGCGACACGGCGGCGGCGGCGTTCACCGCCACGCAGCCCTGAAGCGAAAGCGACGTTAGTGCGAGAACAGCCGCTGTCGCCGCGATGAACCGGACGTGACGTGAATGCTTCAAACAATCCCCCAACCAGCCTAGCCCGGCCGAGCCTAGCACGGCTTACGCGCGGTTATGAGAGCGTTTCTGGAAAGGCCAGTATGGGCCATCCCAGTATGCCAACAGCGAGGCGGGCCTTGTGAAATCGCTTGGCGGGCCGCAGCGCCGTCCGTAAGTTGTCGTCCGCATGAATGCGGAGCCGCTTTGGGCCATGAGCGACGACACGGTTGAACTGAAGAAAAGCATGGTGCGGCAGATTCTGCTGTTCACCTTCTTAGGCCCGCTTCTGGCGTGCATCATGTTCGGCATCGCCGCCGAACTGTTGATGCCCCAGCCGGCGGCGGGGCCTTATGCGCTGCTGCTGATCGGCTTTGCCAGCAGCCTGCCCGCGGCTACCATTTTTCTGTTGTGCGCCACCTTCGCCGTGAAGGCGGTGGTGAACTCCGGCATCGAAATCGCACGCTGGCCCAAGATCGTCTTGGCCATAACCTATATCGCCGGCGTGGCGGTCATCGCGGGCATCTACGTGGCGCTCGACATCGACGCCGAGGACGCGGCGCGCGCCACCGACGCGGCCAGCCTGGCCCGCGCGTTCGTGAAATACCTGGGCTGGAGCGCCTTGGCCTTCCTGCCGGTGTTTCTGTTGGCGCCGGTGGTGATGAAAACGCGGCCCACGCTTTCTAAGCCGGTTGTGTGATGTCGCTGTTCGCCCTTGAACCGCCCGCTGATCTGCCGCCCGGGCCGTTCCTTAGCGTGTTCGTGGTTCATGAAATTCTCGATGCCGCGAAATACGCGGCTTATCAGCAAATCAGCGACGGCCAATCCTTGAAGCCCCGGCATTTCGGCGGGGACGTAGTGGGCTTCGCCAAGCCGCCCATCAATTTCGCCGTGGCCGATAGCGCGGTTGCCGTCGCCGTCATTAAGTGGCCCGACTTCGACTCCTACCGGCGCTGGCGCGGCCAACCCATCTATCAGCAGCCCGGCGTGCCCGAACTGCATGCCGCCGCTGAGCGTGAAAGTGTGTATTTCATACCCATCAGTACCGCCATCGGTTGAGTCGCCCGCGCAATCGCCGACTTATCCACACGATAAGGTTTTGCTCCGAAACGATCTCCCGTTTTTCGATAGCGAAAGCAAGGGGATGAGAGTTTAATCGGTGCAGGGGAACTGTCGGACTTCACATGTCATCGCCGCGCAAGACTAAAACCCGCCGCGCACCCAAGGTGCGCAAGGCGGTGTCGTCGCGCCGTACACCGCCGCGCGCAAAAACAACTTCGCGCCGTACACCGCCGCGCGCTGTTGCCGCCATTAAACCCACCGCACCGTCCTTGGACGCTTTGCCGCTGGTGCTGTTCAACTACCGTTACGGTGGCCCGAACGATCACGGTTTCACTTACGCCAGCGGGCAATCGCTCGAATTGTTGGGCATGAAGCCCGAAGAGATGACCCGCGAGAGCAGCGTTTTGCGCCTGCACCCGGACGATGTGGGCGCGTTCGACGATTTCGTGCTGCGCACCATGGCTGCGGGCGAGACGGTGGATGTGCACTTGCGCATTCTGCACAAGGACAGCACTCCGCGCTGGGTTCATTTCAACGCCTGGCCGCAGAAAAAAATCAAGAAAGAGTGGCACTATACCGGCCTGATGCTCGATATCGACGCGCGCAAGAAGGTGGAAGCCGAGCAGACGGCGATTCTGGAGCGCATGGAAGAGGCTCAGGATATCGCCAAACTGGGCTGGTACGATTTCAACGTCAAAAGCCGCGTGCTCGATCTTACCAACGACTTCGCCGACAGTTTGGGATTGCCGATCGCGCCCGGCGGGCGCGTGACCGGCGAGGACGCCGACCGCTACGTGCAGGCGTTCCTGAACGCCCTGCACCCCGAGGACCGCGAGCGGTATATGTCCATTATTGCCGACGAGTCCTGGCGGCGCATTGAATTCGACTACCGCGTGCTGACGCGCACCAACGAAGTACGGCATCTGTGCTCGCGCATCCAGCGCACGGCCGACAAGTCGGGCAAGCGCGTGCGCGATTTTGCCGTCATTCTGGATATCACCGAACGCAAGCGGCTTGAGGAGGATTTGCGCGCCCAGGCCGGCACCGACCCGCTGACGAACGTGCCCAACCGCCGCAGCTTCGAGGCCGCAGCCAGGCGTGAAGTGGAACGCGCGCGCCGCTATGCCAAGCCCTTTGCCGTCATCGCGCTCGATATCGACTTCTTCAAGCGCGTCAACGACAGTCATGGCCACGACATCGGCGATATCGTGCTGAAGGAAATGACCAAGGTTTGCCTGGCCCAATTGCGTCTGACCGACGTGCTGGCGCGCCTGGGCGGCGAGGAATTCGCGGCCCTTCTGCCCGAAACCGATATCGATGCTGCCACGAAACTAGCCGAGCGCCTGCGCGTGGCCGTGGCCGCCAAACCCATCGGCACCACCAAGGGGCCCCTGTCGATCACCGTCAGCCTGGGCGTAGCGCAGTTCGCGCCCAACGAAAGCGGGGTCGATTCGGCCCTGAAGCGCGCCGACGAGGCGCTGTACGAGGCCAAGCACTCGGGCCGCAACAAGGTTATCGTCGCCAAGTTGCCCAGCCTGGTCAAATCCGCCGGGTCCAAGCGGTCTTAATTCCAGCGATCTTGATTGTCACTGTCCCGTCATGGGTTCGTCATCGCGGTGTTGCGGCGGGCGTGTTTTGTTGGGCATACAAAAAAAGAGGGGCGGTGCATACACACCGCCCCAAGTTTCAGGGACGCACCTCTTCAGTACGGGTTGGCTTTGCTTACAATGCCGCCAGCATGCAGGCGACAAGCGGGTGTCGCACCACATCCTGCGGGCCAAGCCGTACAATCTCGATATCCGAAACACGATCCAGCCTAGCCGCGATATCGGCAAGGCCGGACATGCCCGGCAATAAGTCTGTCTGGTCAGGGTCGCCGGTGATCACCATGTGCGAGTGCCAGCCCAGCCGCGTCAGCAGCATCTTGATCTGGCCGTAGGTGCAGTTCTGGGCTTCGTCGATGACCACGAACGAGTTGTTGAGCGTGCGCCCGCGCATGTAGGCGATCGGCGCAATCTCGATGGTGCCGTCGCTTAAGTACTGGCGCAGGCGTTTGGCCCCCATGCGATCACTCAAGGCATCGTACAGCGGGCGCAGGTACGGTGACATTTTCTCTTCCATCGTGCCGGGCAGATAGCCCAGGGCTTCACCGGCTTCGATGGCAGGCCGCGAGAGGATGATGCGGTCGATTTTGCCCAGTTCCAGCTTTTTCACCGCGCAGGCGATGGCCAAGTACGTTTTGCCTGTTCCCGCCGGCCCCAGCGCCAGCGTAAGAGGCTTGGTCTCGATGGCTTCCATCAACTGGCGCTGATTGTCGCTGCGCGGTTTGACCGTGCGGACAAAACTCTGGTCGCGATGGTCGTCGCGTATGTGATGATGATCTCGATGATGGTGATTTCGCTCTTGGTCGAGTGGATCCCAACCACCCGGAATGGCGTGAAGTTGAACCGCGTCGGTGTCATCGCTGTACCGGTGCTTACGGGCGGACTTCTTTCCCATATCGAACTTATGCTCCTGCTTGGACTTTTGGTGTGCCGGGCCATGATCGGCGCCGGCATAGGGCTCAAAACGGTTTTGCGGTTCCTCTCTCCGACCGACTTTCTTATGTGGTGAAACGAAAACACCTCCCTTGGGGGGAGGCGTGAGCAGAAATGCGGGTAAATGGTGATGGGGCGCCACGTGGCCGACGGCGGCGTACGCCTCGGGACCGGATTCGGGCTGCGACGGGCCCGGGTCGAAACTTCGGTTATGATCGAACGCCACAGACATTGAGACGGCGGTATTCCCCTAAGTTTTCCAATGATCTCAGAAATCTGTGGAAAAGTCACTTTATTTTGTGTGACACCGGCAAGGCAGCTACTATATGTCGAATATAGCAGGCTATTGAGAAGATGAAGGACGCCGCCTGCGCGTTTTTGCCACCGGCCGCCCAGCCCGCACTGGGCGGCTGAAATCAGCGAGTCCCGCGCAGCCGTGCCATATGGGAATTTTCGCCGCGCAGGCGCGCTCACAACGCCGTGGCTCGCGCAGCGTACACGTTTACCACAATCACTTGCGGCGGTAGAATCTGCTCACTATCAAGATGCACGGTCAATCAAGCTAAACGGTGCGCCGAAACATCGGCGGTGAAGTTCGGAGGAGTCGGGCATGGCGTTCAACATCACGGTGAATGGCGAGAAGAAAACGGTCGATGTCGACCCCGAAACCCCGCTGCTCTGGGTGCTGCGCGACACGCTGGGCCTGACGGGCACCAAATTCGGCTGCGGTATCGCCGCCTGCGGCGCCTGCACGGTGCACGTTGAAGGTGTCGCCGAGCGGTCGTGCTCCATCCCGATCCAGTACGCCGCCGACAAGAACATCACGACGATTGAGGGCCTGTCGAAAGACCGCAGCCATCCGGTGCAGAAGGCCTGGATCGCCGAGGACGTGCCGCAATGCGGCTACTGCCAGCCCGGCATGATCATGGCCACCTCGGCGATGCTGAAAGACATCCCGAACCCTACCGACGACGACATCAACACCTACATCACCAACATCTGCCGCTGCGGCACGTACAACCGCATCCGCAAGGCCATCAAGCGCGCGGCGGCCGATATGGGTGAAGCGCCCAAAGCGGGTTGATTACTTCTTAGCCGCGGCTTCGTGCTCGGCGGCTAGTTTCGCGTCCATCGCCTCGACCTTCTTGAACGACGGTCGCGCGATCATGCGGTCGCGGTAGCCCGCGAACTCGGGCGTTTCCGGCACCAGCTTGAAGGCCAGCATCCAGCGCATGGCGGTACCCCACAGCACGTCGGCGGCGCTGAACTTATCGCCCGCCAGATAAGGTGCGCGTTTCATCTGGTCCGACAATGTTTTCAGCATGGTGTCGAAATCGCCGTAAGGCGACATGGCGGCCGGGGCGGGGTCGCGCTTTAAGGTTTTGTCCACCACGGCGGGCTCGAAACTTGAACCGTAGTAAACCAGCCAACGCAAATAGGGCCCGCGCGCGGGGTCGGTTAGCGCCGGGGCCATACCCGCCTGCGGGTAGAGATCGGCCAGGTAGATGAAAATCGCGCCCTGCTCGGTGACCAGCGCATCGCCGTTCTTCACGGCGGGCACCTTGCCCATGGGGTTGATGGCCAGATACTCGGGCTTGCGCTGCTCGCCCGCCTTCATGTTCACCACATGCAGGTCGTAGGGCACGCCCAGCTCTTCCATCAGGATGACGGTGCCCGTGGAACGCGTATTGGGCGAATGAAAAACGGTGACTTTCGGGACGGCGGACATGGCAATGCTCCTGTCACTGAGGCGGACCATCAGATAACATAAAGCCCTGTTTCAGCGGGTTGAAAAAATACGCATGGCTGCCCATCCGGTTCCCACCTCCATCGACCAAGCGGCGGAATTGTTGCGCGCCGGCGGCTACGTGGCCGACCGGGCGCTGGCGACGTCGCTGTTTCTGGCGCTGACGATGCAGCGTCCGCTGTTCCTGGAGGGCGAGGCGGGTGTCGGCAAGACCGAGATCGCCAAGGTGTTGGCCGCGACCCTGGGCCGCGACCTCATCCGGCTGCAATGTTACGAGGGTCTGGACGTGGCCTCGGCGGTGTACGAGTGGAACTATCCGCGCCAGATCATGGCCATCCGCCTGGCCGAGGCGGCGGGCAAAGCCGGTGACGCGGCACAAGGTATTTATTCCGAGCAGTACCTGATCAAGCGGCCGTTGTTGCAGGCTCTTGAAAAGCACGCGGGTGGCCCGCCAGTGCTGCTCATCGACGAACTGGACCGCACCGATGAGCCTTTCGAGGCTTTCCTGCTGGAAGTGCTGTCGGACTTCCAGGTGACCATCCCCGAACTGGGCCCGGTGAAGGCCGATCAGCCGCCCATCGTCATCATCACCTCCAACCGCACGCGCGAAATCCACGACGCGCTGAAGCGCCGCTGCCTCTATCATTGGGTCGATTACCCCAACGCCGACCGCGAGCGCGCGATTCTCAAATCGAAGGCTCCGGGCGTGGCCGACAGACTGTCAGCGCAAATCGTGGGCTTTGTGCAAAACTTACGCGGCATGGAGTTGTTCAAGCCGCCGGGCATCGCCGAAACTATCGACTGGGCCACAGCGTTGACGGCGCTGAACGCCAAGGAACTGGACGCTGCTACGGTGGACGCCACCTTGGGCGTGGTCCTGAAGTACCAGGACGATATTGCCCGCGTGCGCGGCGATGTGGCGGCCGACACGATCGCTGCGGCCAAGAAAGCCGCCGGCTAGATCATGAACCTGCTGCCCGGCAATGTGATGCACTTCGCACGCATTTTGCGGCGTCTTGGATTACATACTGGTCCGGGGCAGACGGTGCTGGCGCTGGACGCCCTCACACATATTGATATAGGCAGGCGCGAGGACGTGTATTGGGCGCTTCATGCGCTGTTCGTGAACCGTCATGCCCAATCGGAAATGTTCCGCCTGGCGTTTGACCGCTTCTGGCGCGCGCCCGAAGGGGCCGATGCATCGGCGCTGATCGACGAGGCGCAGAAACCTTTGCCTTCGCCCGCGCCGTCGCCCTTGTCGCGTCGCATCGCTGATGCCTTCGCTGAACTGTCGCCGCAACTGAACGCCAACGACGACGCGCCCGCCGAACCGCCCGCCGCCGACATCACGGCCAGTTGGTCGGCGTCGGAACGACTGCGCGGGCAGGACTTTGAAACCATGAGCGCGGCCGAAATGGCCGAGGCCAAGCGCCTGATGGCCAAGCTGCGCCTGCCCATGCCGGAGGTGCGGACCCGGCGCTTTGCGCCCGCCGCGCACGGGCCCCGCATCGATCTGCGCGCGACATTGAAAGCGGCTCTTGCCACCGGCGACTTGGTTCACCTGAAGCGTAAATCGCCCGCGCGCCGCCATCCGCCGTTAGTCGTGATGTGTGATATTTCCGGCTCCATGGCAGCTTACGCGCGTATGTTGTTGCACTTTCTGCACGCCATCACCAATGACCGCGACCGGGTGCACGTGTTCCTGTTCGGCACGCGCCTGACCAACGTGACCCGCGAGTTGCAGCACCGCGACCCTGATGTAGCGCTAGCCCGTGTCGGGCGCACGGTGCGGGACTGGTCGGGCGGGACACGCATCGGCGTGGCGCTGGAAGAGTTCAACCGGCTGTGGTCGCGCCGCGTGCTGGGGCAGGGGGCCGTGACGCTGCTGATCACAGACGGATTGGACCGTGACGCCGGGACCGGCCTTGATATTGAAATGCAGCGCCTGCACCGGTCGTGCCGCCGCCTCATCTGGCTCAATCCGCTGCTGCGCTACGCGGGCTTCGAGCCCAAGTCGGCGGGCATTCGGGCGATGCTGCCGCATGTGGACGAATTCAGGCCGGTTCACAACCTCGACAGCCTGGCGGCGCTTGTCGCGGCCCTCTCCACTGTCACGCAAGCCTGCCGCGCGTTTCCGGCAGTTGCCGCCTAACGGAACTGTTCTTAAGTTAGGGCCATGTCCGAAACACATGCATTGGATCAAATCGCCGCTTGGCGCGCCGCCGGCCGTAAAACGGCGTTGGCGACAGTGGTGCAAACATGGGGCTCATCGCCGCGCCCGGCGGGCAGCCACATGGCCATCAACGACCGCAATGAATTTGTCGGCTCTGTGTCGGGTGGCTGCATCGAGGGCGCAGTGGTCGAGGCCGCGCGCGAGGTCATGACCTCTGGTGTTCCCAAGACGCTCGACTTCGGCGTGACGAATGAAATGGCCTGGGAAGTGGGCCTGGCCTGCGGCGGCAAGGTGCGCGTGTTCGTGGAAGCGGTGGAATGAAAGCCCGGCTTCTCAGCCAGCTTCAGGCGTGCATCGCGGCCAAGGAGCCGGTGGCGCTGGTGACGGATACCGCGACCGGCGCGCAAAGCCTGGTGGGCGAGGATGTGCAAGGCGATGTGCCCCTTGAGGCGCATCTGGGCGAGATCAAACGTCGTATCGCCGCTGATAAATCCGGCGCAATCGAAAACACATCTTTATTTGTGCGCGTCTACAGTCCCAACCCGCGCCTGGTGGTGGTGGGGGCCGTGCATATCGCCCAGTCGCTGGTACCCTTGGCCCAGATCGCGGGCTTCGAGGTAGTGGTGATCGACCCGCGCGCGGCGTTCCTGACCGCTGGCAAACTCGCGGGCGCGACCACGATTGAGGATTGGCCCGACGACGGTATGAAGCTTGTGAGGCCTGATGGTCGCACGGCTGTTGTCACCCTCACGCACGATCCAAAATTGGACGACCCGGCCCTGGCCGCGGCGTTACGTTCGCCCGCGTTCTACATCGGCGCACTCGGCAGCCGCAAAACCCACGACAAGCGTCTGCAACGCCTGCGTGGCGATGGTTTTACTGATTCAGACCTTGCGCGCATCCGGGGCCCGGTGGGTTTGGATATCAACGCCATCTCGCCGCCGGAAATTGCCGTGTCGATCATCGCCCAGGTGATTGAAACTTTGCGCGCGGGTGCGAAGTGAAATTCGGCGCGTTTCCCATCGATACCGCAGAGAACGTCATCCTGGCGCACACTTTCCGGCGCGGCGGGATCACGCTGAAGAAAGGCCACGAAATCACGCGCGCCGATATCGAGGCGCTGAAAAAAATAGGTGTGACGGAAATTACCGGCGCCTGGCTGGAGCAGGGCGATATCGCCGAGAACGATGCCGCCGCCAAGGTGGCGTCCTGCATCGCAGGCTCGGGCGTGCGGTTGTCCGAAGCTCACACCGGGCGCTGCAACCTGGAAGCCGAAGCGGGCGGCCTGGTGCTGGTGGATGAAAAGGCGATCATCGCCGCCAACCAGATCGACGAAGCCGTGACGGTGGCCACCTTGCGCGACAAGGATGCCGTGCGCGCGGGCCAGACCATCGCCACGGTGAAGATCATCCCCTTCGCCATTTCGCCCGTGACCATGAACCGCATCGAAGCGGCCATGGCGCGCCCCGCCGTGCGGGTGATCCCGTACCGCGCCAAAACCTTCGCGCTCATCAACACCACTTTGCCAGGCCTGAAGCCTTCGGTAA
This sequence comes from Rhodospirillaceae bacterium, assembly GCA_016793085.1. GTDB lineage: Bacteria > Pseudomonadota > Alphaproteobacteria > Rhodospirillales > Rhodospirillaceae. Next base: position 3,334 of record JAEUKM010000312.1, on the reverse strand, counting down.
TTGCTTCCACCACCGAGGTCACGCGCGAGCGCGTGGCCGCTGTGGGCGGTTCATTGGTTGCGATCGAGGCTTGCGCACACGATACGGCATCCACGACAGCCGCCATCAAGGCCGTGACAGCGAAGGGCGCCGATGTGGTCCTGATCGCGGGCGCGTCGGCCACGGTGGACCGGGGCGACGTGGTGCCTGCCGCCATCGTGCAGGCGGGCGGCGTGATCGATCATTTCGGCATGCCGGTGGACCCGGGCAATCTGCTGGTGCTGGGCCATATCGAGGCATCGCCGGTGCTGGTGCTGCCGGGCTGCGCGCGCTCGCCCAAGCTGAACGGGCTGGATTGGGTGTTGCAGCGTATCGCGGCCAACGTGCCTGTCGCGCGCGAGGATATCATGGCCATGGGGGCGGGCGGGCTTTTGGTGGACACGCCCGCGCGCCCGCTGCCGCGCGATACCGCCGTGAAGAAGGTGCTAACCCCGCACGCGCCGCGCGTCACCGCTGTCATTCTGGCGGCGGGCCAGTCGCGCCGCATGGGCGGGCCCAACAAATTGCTGATGACAGTCGACGGCAAACCCCTGGTGCGCAAGACCGTCGAGACGCTTCAGGCGGCGGGGTTGGCGGACATTATTGTTGTCGTCGGCCACCAAGAGGCCGAGGTGCGCGCGGCGCTGGCCGGAACGCCGGTGCGTTTCGCGCCGAACCCGCATTTCGCCGAGGGCCTTTCCACCTCGCTGAAAGCCGGATTGTCCCAGGTGCCCGATGCCGCCGAGGCCATGCTGGTCTGCCTGGGCGACATGCCCGCACTGCACACACGCCATATCGCCGGGCTGCTGGCGGGCTTTGATGCGGGCGCGGACAAGCTGATCGGCGTGCCCACGCACATCGGCAAGCGCGGCAACCCCACGCTGTGGGCCCGGCGCTTTTTTGACGACATGCGCCAGGTCTCGGGCGATGCGGGCGCCAAGCATCTCATCGGCGCCAACGAGTCACTTGTTTATGAAGTGGAATTTGACGACACTGGCGTCCTGACGGACCTGGATACCGCCGAGCAGTGGCAGGCGTTCAGGGCCGCACATACTCAGTCGTAAAGCGGTTCGCTGAACCGACGTTTAAGGCGTAAAGCGAGCCGTGCTGACCGTTTCTGGAGGGGGACGCGATGCCGGATTCGAGTGCCGAACACCATTCAACCGATGTGATCATTGTTGGCGCAGGCCCGGTGGGCCTGTTTGCCGTTTTTGAGCTGGGCCTCTTGGGCCTTCAGGCCCATGTCATCGACATTATGGATAAGGCCGGCGGCCAGTGCGCCGAGCTGTACCCGGAAAAAGCCATTCTCGATATCCCCAGCCGTGTGCGCATCACCGGCCAGGAGCTGGTGAACGATTTGCTGGCGCAGATCGAGCCTTTCAAGCCCGGCATGCACCTGGGCGAAATGGCGGCGTCCATCACAAAACTTGAGAGCGGCAAGTGGCGGCTGACGACCGATGCGGGCACGGTCATCGAAGCGCCGGTCATCTGCATCGCGGGCGGGGGCGGCAGTTTCACGCCGAAGAAACCGAAATTGGACCGGCTTGAGGAGTTCGAGGGCAAGTCGGTGTTTTATTCCGTGCGCAAAATGGAAAACTTCCGCGGCAAGCGCGTGATGATCGCGGGCGGCGGCGATTCCGCGCTGGATTGGACCGTGAACCTCAACCCCGTCGTCTCGGGTATGTCGCTGGTGCACCGCCGCAACGAGTTCCGCGGCATGCAGGCCACGGTGGACCAGATGTACGCCCTGGTGAAAGAGGGCAAGGTGGATTTGCAGATCGCCGAAACGGTGCGGCTGAACGGCACGGGTGGTAAACTTGAGTCCGTGACACTGAAAAGCGCCGAGAAGGGCGAGTACGACGTGCCCGCCGATGTTTTTCTGCCGTTCTATGGGCTGACCATGAAACTGGGGCCCATCGCCGACTGGGGCATCAACCTCGAGGCCAACAAAATCCCAGTCAGCACCGAAACCTTAGAGCCCAACGTGCCCGGCATCTTCTGCATCGGCGACATGTGCGACTACCCCGGCAAATTGAAGCTGATTCTCTCTGGCTTCCATGAATCGGCCTTGATGGCCCATGGGTGTTTCCATTATGCAAGGCCCAACCAAAAGCTGAGATTCGAGCACACCACCTCGAGTTCCAGCATCCAGGCCAAAATCGGCGTTTCGGCTTAAAAAGCGCGCCGTTTCAGGCCTTTAACCGCTTCAGGACGGGCTGATGAACCTGACAGTCGTGCTGCCGGATGGCAGCGCACGGCCACTAACGTGCGCACCCAAGGGATCGATGATGGACGCCATGCGGGCTGGTGGTGTACCCGTGCGCGCCGAGTGCGGCGGGGCCATGGCCTGCGCCACCTGTCACGTCCATGTGGACGCAGCCTGGATTGCGAGAACCGGCCCGGCCGGAGACGAGGAAGCCGATTTGCTCGATATGTCCGACTACCGCGCGGAGAATTCGCGCCTGGCCTGCCAGATCAAACTGAGCCCGGCCTTGGATGGCCTGACCGTGGCCCTGCAACTCGACGCCTTCGAGGGCTAGGGCATGAACGCTATTGCATCCGAAGTCGCGCGGCGGCGCACGTTCGCCATCATCTCGCACCCTGATGCCGGCAAAACCACGCTGACGGAAAAGCTTCTGCTGTTCGGCGGCGCCATTCAGCTGGCCGGAGCCGTGAAAGCGCGCGGCGACCGGCGTCGCGCCCGCTCGGACTGGATGAAGGTGGAGCAGGAGCGCGGCATCTCCGTCGCCTCCTCGGTGATGACGTACGATTATGCGGGCCGCACCTTCAACCTGCTCGATACCCCCGGCCACCAGGACTTCAGCGAGGACACCTACCGCACTTTAACGGCGGTCGATTCCGCCGTGATGGTGCTCGACTGCGCCAAGGGCATCGAAACCCAGACGCTCAAGTTGTTCGAGGTCTGCCGCCTGCGCGACGTGCCCATCATGACGTTCGTCAACAAGATGGACCGCGAAGGCTTGGACCCGTTCCAACTGCTCGAAGAGATCGAGGATAAATTGCAACTCGATGTCGTGCCGGTCAGCTGGCCCATCGGCATGGGCCGCAGTTTCCTCGGCTGCTACGACCTTTTGCGCGACCGCCTCATCCTGATGGCGCGCAGCAAGGGGGCCTTGATCGACGAAGGTACTGAGTGCAACGGCCTGGACGATCCGAAGCTGGATGAACTGCTGCCCGCCGACGCGGTGAAGAAGTTGCGCGAGGATGTGGAGATGGTGCGCGGCCTGTGCAAGCCTTTCGACCGGCAGGCTTATCTGGAAGGGCACATGACGGCGGTGTACTTCGGCTCGGCCTA
>JAEUKM010000275.1 GCA_016793085.1 Rhodospirillaceae bacterium | reverse complement strand
GTGGCTGATCGCGGCCTTGGGCTGGCAGGCAAGCTTCTATGCCGTGGCGGTTGCATCATTGGTGTGCGTGGTCGTGTTCTGGCGCATGCCGTCCACGGCCAAGCGCACACACGCCCAGCCGCTCGGCAACCCGGTGCTGCTGTACCTGCGCCTTCTGGTGACGCGCCCCTTCATGGCGTTCACGATGGGCCATGCGTTCGGCATCGGCGCGCTGCTGACGTTCATCTTCGCCGCTCCCTACATGCTGACGACGTTGTTGGGGCGTGACGTAGCGACGTTCGCCTGGATGCAGGTGTTTCTGGTGGGTTCGTTCATCATCGCGGTGAACTTAGGACCACGCTGCGTGGAACGCTTAGGGGCCGAGACCACCATCATCGCGGGCGGGTTGATGCAACTGGCTGGGGGCCTGGCATTCCTGGGGCTGGTGCTGGTGGACGATACACCGTCCACGGCGGCGCTGACGGTGTCCATGATCCCGGTGAACATGGGGCTGGGCTTGCGCGCCGGGCCTACGTTCACGCGCGCCATGGACAGCGCGAAAGCCCCCGACGGCAGTACCGGCGCCTTGATGATCTTCCTGATCGCGCTGGTGATCTCGGCCGGAACGTCGGCGGTCGCTCCGTTCTTGAGCCTGGGGCCGTGGACTCTCGGCGTGGCGGTGGCGGTGCAGACCGTGCTCAGCATGATCGCGCTGATGATCGGGCTGAACAGCACGGCGGCGAAAACCGCCGCGCAATCTGCGTAGTTGCGGAACGCGCCTTGCGAGGACGGCGCTACCCGCACTTGTCGCGGGCGCTGTCCTCGCACGAGCGCCTGCACGCGATGGCGTCCGTGGGCTGCATGGGTTCGCAGCGTTGCTTGCACGCACTTTCGCGCATGCCGCACAGCGTGTTGGTAAGCAGGCCGGGCCGGCCGTCTTCGGTGGCGCAAGCCGAAAGGGCCAACAGGGCGGCAGTCAGAATGACAAAACGCATGATGCGGTTCTCCAATTGACGCGAGAATCTTGGAGACCGAATCAGGCCGAACTAAGGCGCGGTCCCGGCCGTTTGTACGGGCACGCGCTGGGTTATGCGCAGTTCGGCATCCTTTGCCCCGGACAGGAAATCGGCCACGTCCTTTTCAACTTCCTGCGGAATCTCCAGGTACAGGTAGTGACCCATGTTGGGATACTTCTTCACCAGGCTGGGGGCGGCGGTCAGCCAGAGCGACATCACGTCTGCTTCCAGGTGCATGACCGTCGGATTGGCCATCCCCCAGAGAATCATGGTGGGGGCTTTCACCTGACCCAGAACAGTTTGCGGATCGCCGGTTTTATAATTTTTCAGAAACAGCGCGCCTTCTTCGCGGCCCCCGGCGCGCCGGTTGGTGTCATAGGTCAATTCCACCAGCCAGTCCGGCGGCGGCATGGACGTGAAATTGGTTCCAAGGCCCTTGCGCCAGTAATTCATCGATTTGTGGCGCGCTTGAATCCATTGATCGATGACGTCGCCACGGGCGCGGTTGGGATTGGTGACCGCCGTGCGCGGCATGCCCGCCGAATTGATCAGGATCATGCGGGTGACGCGTTCAGGTTTGCTTGCGGCATATCGAAACGCAACGGTTCCGCCCGATGACGTCGCCAGCAGCATGAATTTGTCGGCCCCCAGCCGCGTCGTCAGTTCATCCAGGATCTGCATGTTGAACTCAAGCGTATAACGCTTTTTGGGGTCGGGGCCGGTGAGGCCCAGCGTCGGCAGATCAAACCGGATGACGCGGTATTGGCCGCTTAAGGCCTTGGTCATGCTGTCCCAGGTGAACAGGTTCATATAACTGGCATGCAGCAGCACGATGGCCGGGGCCGAACCGCCGCTCGGTCCTTCATCCATGTAGTGTACGCGCACGCCATCGATTTCCATGAACTTTGAAGTCGGCCGGGCGTACTTCGCCTCCAGATCGGCCAGCGGCATATCGAAGGCGCCGTATTCCAGTGCCGCGGCATAAATCCCCACGCCGGCCAAGACCCCCACCAGCACGCCAATGACAAATTTCATGCCCATTCCCCATGCATGATCACATCTGAAACCCAAGATTAACGCGCCCGAATTCCTTTGTAGCGGCGAATCGCGGGCGATGTCCGGTATTCGGAAATTTAAGCTTGCTCCTGCCCCTGAAATATCCCACCTGTACGCGCATGTTCCGCCGCCGCGACCAACTGCCGCTCATCGACCGCCTGCGCGACCTTGTGTGGCCGCGCATCGGCTGGGGGCGCACGGTCACCTACTATTGGCACCGCTTGCAGCGCATTCCGGGCACGCCCGAAAGTGTGGCGGCGGGCTTCGGCTGCGGCATGGCCGCTTCCATGAGCCCGGCCGTCGGAACTCATGTCATCGTGGGGATGCTGCTGGCCTACGCGGTGCGGGGCAGCCTCTTGGCCTCGGTGATCGGCACGCTGGTCGTTAACCCCTGGACCGCACCGCCGGTGTGGTTCTCCACTTATTATACGGGCGCGTTCATTTTGGGTTGGGACGAATACGGCCATGCCGGCGTCAGCGACTTCCTGAACATGTTCGTGGGCTTGTCCAAGGCCGTCGTGCACCTGGATTTGCAGTTGTTCCTGACCAGCGTGATCCCGATCTTCTGGCCCATGCTGGTGGGGGCGTTGCCCGTGGCCATCGTGGTCGGCTTCGCAACGTACTTGATCATGGTGCCGATTTTGCGAAAACTGCATGAACGCCGCTTGGCCAGCCGCAACCGGCGGCTATCGCGGACCGGCGAAAGGGCCTGACGGGATGGCCAAGCACGGCAAAAAACTGAGACTGGGCGTCAACGTCGATCACGTGGCCACGGTAAGAAACGCGCGCGGCGGGATTCATCCCGATCCGGTGCGTGCGGCTTTGCTGGCGGCGGAGGCGGGTGCCGATGGCATCACTGCGCACCTGCGCGAGGACCGGCGGCACATTTCCGATACCGATATCGAACGCTTACGAACGCAACTGCATGTGCCCTTGAACCTGGAGATGGCCGCGACCGATGAAATGCTGGCCATTGCGCTGAAGCACCGGCCCCATGCGGTGTGCCTGGTGCCCGAGAAGCGCGAGGAGCGCACCACCGAAGGCGGGCTTGATGTGGCGGGCCAGCACAATCAGCTTGCGCCCTACGTGCGCCGGCTTGTGGATGCAGGCATTCGCGTGTCCATGTTCATTGAGGCGGAGCCGCGCCAGCTTGATGCCTCCAAGTCCGTTGGCGCGCCGGTCGTGGAATTGCACACGGGCCGCTACTGCGAAACACCGCAAGGCCCGGAGCGCGATAAGCAGTTACTGCGCCTGAAGGCCGCCGCCGCCCACGCTGAGAAAATCGGGCTGGAATGTCATGCCGGTCATGGTTTGGGGTACGACACGGTCGAGCCCGTGGCGGCGATTCCCACACTGGCCGAATTGAACATCGGCCATTTTCTGGTGGGCGAGGCGATCTTCGTGGGCTTTGCCGATTCCATCAGGCGCATGCGCGCGATCATGGATGCTGCCAGAATTGATTCAGGGCGCACATGATCCTCGGCATCGGCAACGATCTGATCGACATTCGCCGCATCGAGAGCACGCTGGAACGGTTTGGGGACCGTTTCATCCAACGCATCTACACGCCCGAGGAACAGCGCAAAGCGGAACGCCGCAAAGGGGCGGGCAATGCGCGCGCCTCGACCTATGCCAAACGCTACGCCGCCAAGGAAGCCGCCTCGAAGGCCCTGGGCACGGGGTTCCGCAGCGGCGTCTATTGGCGCGATCTGGGTGTGGTCAATCTGCCCTCGGGCAAGCCCACCATCGTCATGACCGGCGGTGCGGCCGAACGCTTGAAGGCCATGACGCCGCCCGGCATGGAAGCGCGCGTGGAACTGACGCTGACCGACGAATACCCCATGGCCGAGGCCCTGGTGATCATTACAGCCGTGCCAAAGCCTTGAATTGTCCTAGAAAACGGCCTTTAGGCTCTCAGCCGTTTCATGCGCCGCTGCTTGACTTTCCGGCGCGCCCCAGGCTTATCTGACGGCGGATTTGGCCGCCTGCGCGGCCCGGAAACGAAAGCCTATCTCGTTGATTTTCAAATCATTCATGGCTCAGACCATCACCACCAAGGCGACACCCAAAAAGCAGGACGGGTTTCTGGAGACGGTAAAAACCGTCGTTTACGCCATCCTGATCGCGTTGGTTATTCGTTCGCTGGCCTTCGAGCCCTTCAACATCCCCTCGGGCTCCATGATCCCGACGCTGCTGGAAGGCGATTATCTGTTCGTCTCGAAGTATTCCTACGGCTACAGCCGCCACTCGTTCCCATTAAGCATCGTGCCCATCTCGGGGCGCATCATGGGCGAGACGCCCGAGCGCGGCGACGTCATCGTTTTCAAACTGCCGCGCGACAACAAGACCGACTACATCAAGCGCCTGATCGGCCTGCCGGGAGACACCGTGCAGGTGAAGGACGGACGTTTGTTCATCAACAACGAACTGGTCGACCGCCAGCGGGTTGATGATTTCGTCTACACCGACCGCTTCGGCAGCGTGCGCCGTGTCACCCAGTACGCCGAAACGCTGCCCGGCGGCAAAACGCACATGGTTCTGGAAGAGGGCGACAGCCGCTCTTACGACAACACGCGCGAGTACACCGTGCCGCCCGGCCACTATTTCATGATGGGCGACAACCGCGACAATTCGCTCGACAGCCGCGCCGACGTGGGCTTCGTGCCCGCCGAGAACCTGGTGGGCCGCGCCGAAATCCTGTTCTTCTCGACGGACGGCACCGCCGCCATCTGGGAAATCTGGCGCTGGCCGTTTGCGATGCGCTTCAGCCGCTTCTTCGACCGCATCAACTAGGGCGGCACATCATGGCGGGCGAGCCCGCACCCACCCGACACCCCCTGGAAGCCGTGCTGATGCACCGCTTCGCCGACCCGGCGTTGCTGACGCGCGCGCTGACGCATCGCAGCGTCGTGGGCCTGCGCAAGCCCGGCGGCGGGCAAGCGGATACAGACAATTTCGCCAACGAGCGCCTGGAGTTTCTGGGCGACCGTGTGCTGGGCCTTGTCATCGCGGAATTGCTGTTCACGCGCTTCAAGGGCGAGGCCGAAGGACAATTGGCGCAGCGTCTGGCCGTGCTGGTGAGCGCGCCGACGTTGGCCCGCGTTGCGCGCGTGAGCGGTCTTGCGGGCGAAATCCGCATGGCGACGGGGCAGTCGGTGGACGATGCCGACGCCATTCTGGCCGATGCGTGTGAGGCCGTGATCGGGGCCATGTACCTCGACGGCGGCCTGGCCCCGGCGGAAGCCTTTATCCGCGCGCAGTGGGCAGCCCTGGTGGATGAAGCCGTGGCCCCGCCCAAGGATTCCAAAAGTGCGCTTCAGGAATGGGCGCAAGGGCGCGGCCTGGCGCTGCCCGCCTATCTGGTGGTGTCGCAGGACGGCCCCGACCATGCGCCTAACTTTGTGGTGACGGTCAGCGTCACCGGCCATACGGCTGCCGAAGGGCGCGGCAAGTCCAAGCGCATCGCCGAACAGGCGGCGGCTTCGGCCCTTTTGGATCGTCTGGAAGGGGCGCGGCCATGAGCGAAACGACGGATACAGTCGATACAAACGCGGGCGAACCCACGCGCTGCGGCTTCATCGCCGTCATCGGCGCGCCCAACGCCGGCAAGTCCACGCTGGTCAACGCCCTGGTGGGGGCCAAGGTCTCCATCGTCTCGCCCAAGGCCCAGACCACGCGCACTATCGTGCGTGGGATTGCCGTGTATGGGCCAGCGCAGGTGATCTATGTAGACACGCCGGGCATTTTCGCCGCCAAGCAGCGCCTTGAGCGCGCCATGGTCGCGGCGGCCTGGATGGGCGCGGCTGAGGCCGAGGGCATCATGTTCGTGGTGGACGCCGCCAAGGCGCTGGACGGCGACAGCGAGCGGGTTCTGGCCCAGCTGAAAGACAGCGGCCGCAAGGCGATGCTGGTGCTGAACAAGGTCGATATCGCCGACAAGGCCAAAATGCTCGACCTGACCAAACGCCTGAATGACACGGGCCTCTTCTCCGAGGTGTTCATGGTCTCGGCGCTCACGGGCGACGGGCTGGAGCGCATCAAGGCCCATGTGGCCGGGCTGGTGCCGCCGGGCCCGTGGCTGTTCCCCGAAGACGACATTTCCGACATGCCGGGGCGGCTGCTGGCCGCCGAGATCACCCGCGAGCAGTTGTTCATGCAGTTGTCGCAGGAACTGCCGTACTCCTGCGCGGTCGAGACCGAACGCTGGGAAGACCGCAAGGACGGCAGCGCCAAGGTGGACCAGACCATCTATGTCTCGCGCGAAGGCCACAAGTCCATCGTCCTGGGCGAGGGCGGCAAGCGCATCAAATCCATCGGCGCCAAGGCGCGCGCCGAGCTGGAAAAACTGCTTGATCGCAAGGTTCACCTGTTCCTGCACGTCAAAGTCAAAGAGAATTGGCGCGAGGACCGCGGCTTATTCTCGGCCTGGGGGCTCGACTTCAACGCCTGAATTGGTTTTGATGCGCTGATCCGGCGGGGAAGGCTTAAGCATCGTGAGGCTGTTTGCAGTTATCTGTTTTGTGGGCGGCGTGGCCGCTCTGGGCACGCTGGCCGTTCGACGCAGCAACAAACGCCCCTGGACAATGCTGGACACGGGCCTGTCGTTCGTCGGCATGGCGGGGGTCGTGACGGGCCTGATTCTCTTGTTCAACCGCTTGCAATAGGAACAAACCGCCTTGGCGGTGACGTGGGACGATCACGGTCTGATCTTATCGGTGCGCCGCCACGGCGAGCACGACGCCATCATCACGCTGCTGACCGAGCACAACGGCCGCTACGCCGGACTGGTGAAGGCGGGCGCCAGCCGCCGCCTGAAAGGCCTGCTGCAACCCGGCAACGTGGTGAAGGCCACGTGGCGCGCACGGCTGGACGAACATTTAGGAACAATCACCGCCGATCTGGTGCACAGCTATTCCGCCTCATTGATGGACGACGCCGACCGCCTGGCCGCGCTGTCGTCCCTGTGCGCGCTGATCGACGCGGCCTTGCCCGAGCGTCAGCCGCAACCCGAGATCGAGAAGGTCACCATTGGTTTTCTGGAAGGCTTGAGCCTTGAGGGGTGGGCGGCGCGATACGCACGCTGGGAGCTGGAGGTTTTGCGCGATCTGGGATTCGGGCTCGATCTGTCGGCGTGTGCGGGCACCGGCACGGTGGACAATCTCGTCTATGTCTCGCCGCGTTCGGGCCGCGCCGTCTCGGCCGAAGCGGGCGCGCCCTATGCCAGCAGGCTTTTGGCTCTGCCTGCGTTCCTGCGCGAGGAGATCGAGGACGTTTCCGCCCGCGATGTCGCCTCGGCCCTGGCCCTGACCGGGCACTTTTTCGAGGCCCACGTCTTCAATCCGCACCGCCAGCCGATGCCTGCCGCCCGGGTGCGCCTGGTCGCGCGCCTGCGCGGCTGAGAGGCGCTAATTTGGTGCTGCTGGATTTTCCGGCATACTAGATGTAGTAAGTGCCCACCAAGTGCAGTGGAGAATCCGTCCGTATGGCCCGCACGCCTGCCGCCCCGAAACCCGTTGGTGAAATCCGCCAAGCCCCGCTCGCCGATGCCCTGGGCGAGCGCTACCTGGCTTATGCGCTGTCCACCATCGTCTCGCGCTCGCTGCCCGATGTGCGCGACGGCTTAAAGCCCGTGCACCGCCGCCTCCTGTACGCCATGCGCCAGTTGAAGCTGGACCCCGCCACCGGCTTCAAGAAGTGCGCGCGCGTGGTGGGCGATGTCATCGGCAAATACCATCCCCACGGCGATGCTTCGGTGTACGACGCGCTCGTCCGCTTGGCGCAGGATTTCGCCGTGCGCTATCCGCTGGTGGAAGGCCAGGGCAACTTCGGCAACATCGACGGCGATAACGCGGCGGCCATGCGCTACACCGAAGCGCGCCTGACGCCCTATGCCATGCGCCTGATGGAAGGGCTGGACGAGGACGCGGTCGATTTCAGGCCCACCTACGACGGCGAAGAGTCCGAGCCGATGGTGATGCCCTCGACCGTGCCGAATCTGCTCGCCAACGGCTCGGCGGGCATTGCGGTCGGCATGGCCACCAACATTCCGCCGCACAATGTGGGCGAGTTGTGCGACGCCATGTTGCACCTCATCAAGACGCCCAAGGCCCATGTCTCGACGCTGATCGACTACGTGCAGGGCCCGGATTTTCCCACCGGCGGCGTGCTGGTGGAAAACCGCGACACTATTCTCGACGCCTACGCCACGGGGCGCGGTTCTTTACGCGTGCGCGCGAAATGGAATGTCGAGAAGCTCGACCGCGGCCAGTTCAACATCGTGGTCACGCAGATTCCCTACCAGGTGCAGAAGGCCAAGCTGATCGAGCGCATCGCCGAACTGCTGAACGAGAAGAAGCTGCCGTTCCTCGACGACATCCGCGATGAGTCGACCGAGGAAGTGCGCGTTGTGCTGGTGCCGAAATCGCGCACCGTGGATCCCGAGCAGCTGATGGAGCAATTGTTCCGTCAGACCGAGCTGGAAATCCGCTTCGGGCTGAACATGAACGTCCTGGGTGCGGACGGAATCCCGCGCGTCATGGGCCTGCGCGAGCTGTTGCAGGAATTCCTGAATCACCGCCAGGTCGTGCTGGTGCGCCGCTCGAAATTCCGGCTGGAGAAGATCAAGAACCGCCTAGAACTCTTGGAAGGCTACCTGATCTGTTACCTCAACCTCGACAAGGTGATCAAAATCATCCGCACCGAGGACGAGCCCAAACCCAAGCTGATGAAAGCCTTTGGCCTGACCGAGAACCAGGCCGAGGCCATCCTGAATATGCGCCTGCGGTCGTTGCGCAAGCTTGAGGAAATGGAAATCAAGCGCGAGCACAAGGAACTGTCGGACGAGAAGAAGCAACTGAACGCGCTGCTGAAGGACGACAAGTTGCAATGGAAGGCCATCGCCGACCAGATCAAAGAGATCAAGGACGAGTTCGGCCAGAAAACCGCTCTTGGGAAACGCCGCACCGAACTGGGCGCCGCCCCGACCGCCGTGGTCATTCCCATCGATGCGCTGGTGGAGAAAGAGCCCATTACCGTGATCCTGTCCGAGAAGGGCTGGATCAGGGCCATGAAGGGCCACCGCGACGACGTGATGTCGGGCGATGCCGATGTGAAGTTTAAGGAAGGCGACAAACTGCAAGCGGCGGTGAAGGCGCAGTCCACCGACAAGATCATGCTGTTCGGCTCGGACGGTCGCTTTTACACCATCGGCGGCGATAAACTGCCGCAGGGCCGCGGCTTCGGCGACCCCATCCGCATGCTGATCGAACTGCCCAACGACGCCACGGTCGTTTCCATGTTCGTCTTCAACCGCGAGCAAAAATTCCTCATCGTCTCGAGCGCCGGGCGCGGCTTCATCGTGCCGGCCGAGCAGGTGTTCGCCCAGACCAAGAACGGCAAGCAGGCCCTGAATTTGGGCGAGGGCGAGAAGGCGCGGGTGTGCGCGCCGGTGCAGGCCAGCATTCCGGGCGGATTATTCGGTGCGGCGGGCGATCACATCGCCATCAT
>JAEUKM010000259.1 GCA_016793085.1 Rhodospirillaceae bacterium | reverse complement strand
GAAAGCATTCTGGATTAGCCCCTTGGAATTTCTATCCGACCCCACCGTTATTGGCACGCTGGCGCTGGTCGCCGTTCTGATCATGATCGCGCTGCACGTGCCCATCGGCGCCGCCATGGCCCTGGGCGGCTTCATCGGTACGGGACTGATCATCGGCTGGGAACCGGCGGTGGCCATTCTGGGCATCGACCCCTCGCAGCAGATCGCCAGCCCCGAGCTGGCCGTGATTGCGTTGTTCCTGCTGATGGGCAACTTCGCCGGCGCGGCCGGGCTTTCCACCGACCTCTATAAGCTCGCCCAGGCGTTCATCGGCCATAAGCGCGGCGGGCTGGCCATGGCGACCGTGGCCTCGTGCGCAGGCTTCGGCGCGGTGTGCGGATCATCCTTAGCCACCGTGGGCACCATGGCCCGCATCGCCCTGCCCGAAATGAAGCGGCGCGGCTACGCCGACGGGCTCTCCACCGGCTCCATCGCCTCGGGCGCCACACTCGGCATCATCGTGCCGCCCTCGGTGATCATGGTGCTCTACGCCATCCTGACCGAGCAATTCATTACGGCCCTCTTTGTCGCGGCCATCGTGCCCGCAGCATTGGCCGTCATCGGCTATCTCATCGCGGTGCGCGCCGCCGTGGCGATGAACCCCGCCGCCGGGCCCGTGGGGCCGCGCACACCCTGGCGCGAACGCTGGACGGCGCTGCGGGAAAGTTGGGGCGTGGTGATGCTGGCGGTCTTGGTGTCTGGCGGCATTTATTCCGGCGTGTTCACCATCAACGAAGCGGCCTCGGTCGGCGCTGCCCTGGCCATCGTCTTTGCCTTTGCCCGGGGCCGTCTGACCCGCACCTCGTTCTTCACGAACCTGAAGGAAACCGCCGCCTCCACCGCGCTGATCTACCTCATCATCATCGGGGCGAATATTTTCGGGTACTGCATTTCCCTGTCGCACATCCCCGACATCATCATCCAGGCCATCGAGGCGCTGCCGATCCCGGACCTGATGATCATTTACCTGATGCTGGCCATGTACATCGTGCTGGGGGCGATCTTCGACGAAGTGGCGGCGATGGTGATTACCCTGCCCTTCGTATTCCCGGTGATCACCGCCATGGGTTACGACCCCATCTGGTGGGGCATCGTCAACGTGGTGGTGATCGAGATCGGCATGATCATGCCGCCCATCGGCATCAATGTGTTCGTCATGCAGGGCATGGCCCCGGGTGTGAGCCTGGGCACCATCTACCGGGGGGTGGCGCCCTTCGTGATCGCCGATGTCGTGCGGCTCATCATCCTGGTGGCGATGCCGGCCCTCACGCTGTGGCTGCCCAAGGCCGTGGGGTTGATGTGACGGAGCGCCGTCGCCGCCTGTGAAAAACGCTGCTGCGGTGCATCACGGTCACCTGCAAATGCAGGCTGAATGCAGGTGAGTTCCGTGAATAACACCGCAGCGGTATCGCGTGCAGTGCAAAAAATCAGCGGCCTTTTTTCTGCGGCTCCGGCGCGACCCACGCGGCCTTGCCGTCCTTCGCGCGTTCGATGGCGGCTTGCAGCATGTCGCGTTCTTCACAGGCGGCAGCGCAGATTTTCTCGAGCTTCGCGAGGTTGGCTTTCGCCGCGTCCACGTTGCCGAGCTTCAGGAACAGTTCGCCCTGGTATTCAAGCGCGCCCTTGTGGTTGGGATCGATGCCGAGGGCGGTGTTGTAGTTCTTCATGGCCTCGTCGGTCTTGCCCTGGTTCCTTTGGGCATAAGCCAGGTAGTTCCAGCCGCTGGCGTCTTTCTCTTTCTTTTTCACGTATTCGGTCAGCAGTTTTTCGGCGGTGGCGAAATCCTTGCTTTGAATCGCCTTCTCGGCCTTCTTGAAATCGTCGCTGGGCGCGGGTTCGGTGGACGCGGAACCGGCCGCGAATGCCGATGTGGACAGCGCAATAGCCGTAAGCGCCGACGCGGCAAGCAGTGAAATGCGATGCAAAGCCATAAGAGCCTCCCAGAAAGAGTAAGGCGTTTATTTTAGCCGGTCAGGGCGTGACCGTCCTGCCGTTTTCTGCGACAGGACGGTGAATTCGTGTTCGCGTTTCCTAAGCCGACTCGCTCTGATGCGTTTGATCATCAAGGCTTGGCCGCCGCGCCTCAAGCCAGAAAGTCGGCCGCAAAGAACGCAAAAAACGCGCCGACCACATAGATTACGGCCGATGCATAAAACGTAATCGCACCGAACGTTCGCAAGCGTTGGCAGACGCCGGCCAAACGCGGATCGGCCGGACACGGCGCGTTGCGGTTCAGGTAACGCAGCACACTGACAACCGCCAGCATCGCGCCGGCCACCGTGAAAACAGCGCCTTTGTGTTCCGACAGGACAACCAGTTGCGGAACGGCGCTGACGAGACCCGCGACGGCTGCGCCGGCCCCCAGCGCCACCAACAGCGCCGGCAAAGCACAGCAGATAAGGCAGCCGCCGGAGAACAGCAGGCTGATCGTTGCGGCGGCCACGTCACGCGACGCCGTGCGCTGCAAATTCTCGGACATGTCAGGGCCTGCGCTCGATACCGACCACGGCATAACCGGCATCGGTAATCAGTTTGGTCACAAGCGTGTCGTCCAACGTCCGTTCGGGCTTGGTGTGAACCGTCACCTTCTTGTGTTCGAGATCAACCAGGATCTCGGCCACGGCTGACTGCTTCTTGAAGGACTTCTCGATACCGGTCGCGCAAAATGCGCAGACCATGCCGTTGACGGTGGCAATGATAGTTTCAGCATGGGCCACAGGTGCGGCATGCACGAGCATGATGGCCATGGAAAGAGTGTAACGCATGGATTGATCCTTATCTAAAACTGTTGAACCCAGTTGAACATCAGCCGCCCATGGGAGCTGATGCCCGCTTCGGCCAGAAATGTTTTGTAGAACACGCGAACGAGCGGCGTGACGACAGTGGTGCGGTCTTTGGCGGGGTGGTGATCCACCTGAATCATCAGCCAGGTGTTCACATCGTTGTAGTTGGCGAGATACGGCGCAAAGCCCACCCTGGCGCGCTGCCAGGCGGCTTTCTCGATATTGTCGGCGTACATCAGGCGCAGTTCGTACGACGTAAAGATTCGCCGTGTCTCGTAATCGGCCAAGACGCCGGTCCATGCCGCAAAATGCGACCGGCTGGGGCCGGGGTTGTTGTCGCGGGCAATGCCGACGCCAGTCATGGTGAAGATATTGCCCTGCCCATCGGGCAGGTTCCAACGCTTCAGCAGCGTATTCACCTGCGGCCCGCCAAAGGAATAGCGATCGCCCTTGATTTCCTTTTTGCCGAAGACGCCCACCGCAAGTTTGGGAGACAGCGTATAGTCGGCCGCCAGGCTGTAACCGGTCTCGTCGGCTTCCTGCATCAGCATTGTGCCGCCGACATACGAAATCGGCTTGGCCACGCCGGACGCGCTCCCGAGAATGGTTGGTAAAAAAGCGAAAGCACAGCGGCGTAAGAGCCGAGACCACCGCGCTATCTTAGCGTTTGACATGATTCCAAATCCTTCGATCCAGGCTGCCTGCGTAACAGAGATGCCCACGACAGCGCACTGCGGTACGGCATGCGCACATCAGTTGCACGCACTCCGCGCAGACACACTTGCGGCGTTGTCTCAGATCGTCGGAGGGGGAAGCAGCGGCAGATGCAGGATGGAACGGCCCGCCTGAACAGATCTAAAGCCGGCGGGGGCCGCGCTGCGCGGAGCCGGAAAATCCTGTGCCACATCGGCAACCGCATGCGAAGCGCACAGGGCGGCGCACCCGCCATCTTGGTTGCAAGCCTCGGGGTTGCAGTCTTGATCAGCCGAACACGGGCAATCCGCAGTCCGCGCCGGAGCTGCCGCCAGCACATGATGGCTGGCCGCATAAGCCCCAGTGACGCTTGCGAGAACAAGCGCCAGCATCAGAACACGAGACATGAAACGGCGGAGGCGGATCATGTGTGAATCCTAGCATCCACGCGCTCAAGCGTCATCTCACAAACTGTTAATACACCACCACGCTTCTGATGGATTTGCCTTCGTGCATCAGGTCGAAGGCTTTGTTGATGTCCTTCAAGGGCATGGTGTGCGTGATGAGATCGTCGATGTTCACTTTGCCTTGCATGTACCAGTCGACGATCTTGGGCACATCGGTGCGGCCGCGCGCACCGCCGAAGGCCGAGCCCTTCCACACGCGGCCCGTCACCAGCTGGAAGGGGCGTGTCGCGATTTCCTGCCCCGCGCCCGCAACGCCGATGATGATGCTCTGGCCCCAGCCTTTGTGGCAGCACTCCAGCGCCTGGCGCATCACTTTCACATTGCCGATACACTCGAAGCTGTAATCGGCCCCGCCCTTGGTGAGCTCGATGATCTCCTTCACCACGTCGGCGGACGTCGACGGATTGATGAAATGCGTCATGCCGAACTTGCGCGCCAGCGCTTCACGCGCCGGGTTCAAGTCCACGCCGATGATCATGTCGGCCCCCACCAGCTTCGCGCCCTGGATGACGTTGAGCCCGATGCCGCCCAAGCCGAACACCACAACATTTGAACCAGGCGTGGCCTTGGCCGTCCAGATCACCGCGCCAATGCCGGTCGTGACGCCGCAGCCGATGTAGCAGACCTTGTCGAAGGGTGCCTCGGGGTGGATTTTCGCGACCGCGATTTCCGGCAGCACGGTGTAATTGGCGAAGGTGGACGTGCCCATGTAGTGCAGCACCGGCTTGCCCTGGTAGGCGAAGCGCGAGGTACCGTCGGGCATGACACCCTTGCCTTGGGTTTCGCGGATGGCTTGGCATAAATTCGTCTTGCCCGAGAGGCAGAATTTGCATTGGCGGCATTCGGGCGTGTAGAGCGGAATGACGTGATCGCCCTTCTTCACCGAAGTGACGCCCGGGCCCACGTCGACGATCACACCTGCGCCCTCGTGGCCCAGAATCGCCGGAAACGCGCCTTCGGGGTCGTCGCCCGACAACGTGAACGCATCGGTATGGCAGACGCCCGTGGCCTTCACCTCCACCAGCACCTCGCCGGCCTTGGGCCCCTGAAGCTGCACGGTGTCGATGACCAGGGGCTTGCCGGCCCCGACGGCGATTGCGGCGCGAACGTCCATGAAAAACTCCCTCAAAAGAAATCAAAATCGGGCGGAGAGTGGCCCAACGCATTCGATGTGTCATCCTCTTTATCGGGGTATGGCGCGCTCAAAAGGCGGGTAAAGCGGGAGGGCTCCAATGGTTGAACACTTCGATTCCAAGAAGCGCGAATTGCTGAAGGGCGCGGCCCTGACGGCGGCGGGCCTGACGGCCTTGAACGCTGGCGCGGCGGCAGCGAAAACCGGCGGCACCATTCAGTTGCCCGACAACATCAAGCGCCCCGGTGTGGAGGGCAAAATGCTGGTCAACACGCCGCGCGCCTACGCCATCATGGAAGAGATGAAAATCGACGGCCTGATCGCGCTGAACCCGATCAACGTTTACTACCTCACCAACTCGCGGCCGGTGGGCGTGAAGATGCGCTGGGAATACCCAGCCTTCGCCACCTTTGCGCGCGACCCCAAGCAGCCGAGTTTCCTGGTCACCACCTCGGCGCAGGCCTGGGACATCGTCAACGGCGACCGCGAAGTGCCACAGTTGATCGCCTACACCGGGGCCAGTAATTGGCGCGACTACGTGAACGCCACACCGGACCAAAAGAAAATCGAACCCAAGGCCGGCGGGCGCAAATACCCGGTGCTTGAGGGCGTAAAGCTGACCGACCGCGAGCAGCGCTGGATGGACAGCTACAATGGCGTCAAAGCCCCCACGCCTGCCTGGGCTCTGGTGAAGGCCCTGAAAGAGTCCGGCCTGACGAAAGGCCGCATCGCCGTGGACGACATGCGGGTGAAACTGCTGCTGGAGGAAATCGGCCAGGCCGACGGCATCGAGTTCGTGCCGGGCGACAACGTCTTCCGCCATATCCGCATGGTCAAAAGCGAGGCCGAGCTGGCGCTGCACCGCATCGGCGGGCGCAACAATCAGGAAGCCGCCGAAGCGACCATCAAGACCATCGAGGCGGGCATGACGTTTGCAGAGATCGAGCACCGCTTCCGCGCCGAGGCCGCCGCGCGCGGCAACGACCTCACCTTCATTCTCGCGGGCGTGACCTTAGGACTGTTCCCCGACGGCAAGGCGGTGAAGGGCAAGCCGTTCCTGATCGACGCCGTCTCCAGCTACAAGGAATACCACGGCGACTTCGGGCGCATGGTGTGCATCGGCGAGCCCAACGCCGAAATCATGAAACGCGCCAAGGCCAGCAAGATCGGGCGCGAGGCGGCTTTCAGCATGATCAAGGCCGGAAAAAGCTGGCGCGAAGTGGAAGACGTGGCCCGTCAGGCCCAGATCAAGGCCGGGATGCCGCCCGAGACCATCATTTCCAGCATTCACACGGTTGGACTACAGCACAGCGACCACCCCTCGCGGTCGGACGTGTTCTTCGGGGCGCCGATGGATCACGTACTGGAGGAGAACATGGTGATTACGCTGGACCTGCCGCACATTCACGTGGGCTGGGGGGCCGGCCACAACGAAGACCTGATCCGCATCACCAAAACCGGCTTCGAGGCGTTCGGCGAACTGACCGACCCGCTGGTGGTGATTTAATTCCGTTTCACGTCATTCCCGCGACAGCGGGAATCCATTTCTCAACGAGCACCGAGTTGGCAGAAACATGGACCCCCGCTTTCGCGGGGGTGACAAGATAAAATAACTCCGACTGTACTTTTCATTTCGCTCGCCTTCGCTCGCGAAGATGAAAATAAAGTCAGAGTTATTTTTTTGCGCGGTAACTCCTACCCCACCCCGTTCGCCTTGAACCACGCCAGCATCTTGGCCCAGGCGTCCTTGGCCGTCTCTTCGCGGTAGGACGGGCGGTAGTCGGCGTTAAAGCCGTGCGGTGCGTCGGGGTACACGAAAATCTCGCTCTTGGTGTCTCCCGCGGCCTTCAGGGCTTCGCGCATCTTCTCGACATGCTCCATGGGAATGCCGGTATCCTGGCCGCCATAAAGGCCGAGCACGCGGCCCTTCATTTTGTCGGCGACCATGATGGGATCAACCTTGGCCGGAATGCGCCCCGGCACCAGCCCGCCGTACCAGGCCACGCCTGCTTTTACGTTGGGGTTCTTAGCGGTGTAGAGCCACGTCTGGCGGCCGCCGTAACAGAAGCCCGTGACGCCAAGCTTGTCGGTGTTGGCCCCCTCGGACTTGGCGAACGCAATCGCCGCGTCCATGTCCACGCGGGTTTGTTCGTCGTCCACCTTCGAAATGATCTCGGTGAAGAGTTTTTGAATATCCTCGTACTTGGTGGCGTCGCCCTGGCGCGCGAACAGTTCCGGCGCGATGGCGTAATAGCCCGCCTTGGCGAGCCTGCGGCAGATATCCTTGATGTGTTCGTGAATACCGAAGATTTCCTCGATCACCAGCACCACGGGCGCGTTCTTCACGGCGGCAGGCCGCGCGCGGTAGCCCGGAATTTCAATGTCGGTGGTCTTGAACTTCACCTCGCCCGCCACCAGGCCTTTGTCGTCGGTGGTGATCACGGCAGCGCTAACCGGCTGCACCGCCAGGGCGAAACCCACCGGCAGCGTGCTGAGCACGAAGCGGCGGCCCAGGGCCGGGTTGTACTTCAGGCTCTCCAGGTGGTCGTTGTGTTCAGATGCGGCTGTGTCGGCGTCGACTTTGGTGTCCATGTCTCTCTCCCCGTGAATGACCGGCTGCGCCTAGGATTGCGAGCCGTAGATGGCGATGCAGATGACCAGCACCACAAGCACGCCCATGATCACCAAGGGCGTTTTATCCAAAGGTTTGCGCTGCGGCGTGTCGGTCATAATGCGTTCTCCTAGTGGAGCGGATTTGACATTCGCTATCCCGTTGGCCATAGGCCCGCAAAGCGAATGTCAAATCCAAAGCTCCACGCGATTTAATCATTTGCGAGTGGTCCTTTGATTCTAACATTCGTAAAAGGGCCCCCAGAAACGGGATACGAATGTTAGAATCGGACCACTCGGGCGGCAGTTAAGAGCAGGTTGGGTGGGCCGTCTACCGCATTGTCGTAACATCGGCGGTGCCGGAGCAAGGAACACCGGCGTGAGCGCAAGGGTATCGTCCGCAATGCGGTCGATATCCCCGCACCGCGCGTTACTTCGCCAGTTCCAGGTCCTCATATGCAATGTGCGAGAACACCGGCCTGTAGTTCTTCACCCGCGCCGCCACACCGTCCATGGTCACGTCCTCATAGAGCCACAACGCCGGGGCATCGTCGCGGATGTCGCGCACGAGGTCGCGGGTCAGCTTCTCGCGCTCGGCCATGTCGAAGGCGGCATAGGCTTTGGTAATCCGTTCCGCAAACGCGGGCGTGCAGTTCCACGGCGTCTGCCACAGACAGGAATGAAGCCGCAAACTCGCCAGCGCATCCATGTACGGGATGCTGCCGTACATCATGCTGAAGGCTTCGCCCTCGAAGCTGCCGTCATAGGCGCCGCGGAAAATCTTGGACTGCGGCACCGAGCGGATTTCCATGGTCACGCCGACAGCGGCCAAATCCTGCGCGATCTTCTGGGCGATGGAGCCCGTAGGCCCACGCCCGCCCGAGGATGCCTCGACGGTGAACGAGAATCCTTTCTCGTATCCTGCCTCGGCCAGCAGGGCCTTGGCGCGGGCGGGGTCGTACGGATAGGGCTTTAAGGCTTCATCGCGCCCGAACGCACCCTTGGGCGCGGGCTGGCTGGCCGCCACGGCCACGCCGCCCAGCAGCCCATCGACGATGGCCTGCTTGTCCACCGCATAGTTCAGCGCCTGGCGCACGCGCTTATCCTGTAAGGGCGATTTTTTCACGGTGATGAACGACAGCACTTCCACACTGCCGCCCGAGCGCGTGACGACCGAGCCGCCGGCATTTTCCACCTCGGCCTTGTCCTCGGGGTTCAGGTACAGCGCGATGTCGATGGCCCCGGACAACAAGGCTTGCAGGCGCGCCGTGCCTTCCGTCAGCTCGCGCACATCAAGCTTGGGGATTTTGGGTTTGCGCCACGAGGTGGGGTTGGCGGTCATGCGGATGCGCGCACCCGTCCAGCTATCCACCGTGTAGGGCCCGCTGCCGATGGGCGCTTTTGCAAACCCTTCGCTGCCCACCTGCGCCCAGTACTTGGGCGGCAGGATACGGATGGCGCCGATGCGGCGAGGTAATAGCCGGTCGGGCGGATCGGTGGTGACTTCCACCGTCAACGCGTCGATGGCCCGCGCGCCTGTGATGCCGCGATACGCGTTGTTCACCGACCAGCGCAAACCTTCGGGTGTCGCCAGCGTCTTGAAGGTTTCCACCACGGCGGTCGCGTCCACCGGCTCGCCGTTGGAGAAAAATAAGTTGGGCTTCAGCTTGAAGTGCCAGGTGGTGGGGTTCAGCGGCTGCCAGCTTTCCGCCAGCATGGGCTTGGCTTCGCCGTCGGGGCCGATGACCGTGAGGCCGTCGAACACGGCGGGCCAGATCATGAAGTACGGCGTGCCGATGGCCGTGTGCGGCACGCCCCGGCCCTCGGGCAGGGCGAGGTTGCCGATTTTCAACACATCGTCGGCCTGGGCGGGCAGCGCGAAAAGAAACGCCAGAAGGGCTGTGATCAAGGGGCGGTGCGTCATGGCCCCAGAGGTAAGAGCCGCGCCAGCCTGAAGCAAGCCTGACTTTTATATGACTTTGCAGATGTGAAGGTTTTTACGCGTGCCAGTTCGAGATGAGGAACTGGGAAATCTCGGGTTTGATGTTGTACCAGCGCGCATCGTTCTTGGTGGAATCGATCACGACCAGCTTGTCGTCCATGTTCATGGCGTTCCAGACCTTGTTGCCGACGGTCTGGGCGTCCAATTCGCCGTGCAGGTAGAACACGTTCTTGTTGAGGCGCGCCCAGCTGACGCCGAACGCCTCGATGGCTTCGCGGATCTTGTCGTCTCCGCGTTCGGGCCGGATAAGTTCAAAGGCAACGAAAATGTTGCGCATCGGCGAGGACGACATCGTGAAACCCCTTGCGTATCCTTTTTTCACCCGGCCATACACCGCCGGTCCGCCAGGCGCCCCGGACGGATTTGAAAACCAGAGTATGTGCCGGGGGTTAAAAAAGACTCAATATCCCAGGCGCTTCCAGACAGGCGCGCGAAGTTTTAGAGGGCGGGGGCCACTTCGCGTAAAAGGCGAGTCAGGTTGACGCGGGCCTTGGCGGGATCGGCCATGACATCGAAGAACACCGCATATCTTTGCGTCCCGGTGCGGGCCATGTCCTCGCGGAACCAGGCCGTCACATCCGCGACGCTGCCGATGGGGTTATTGGCCATCAGCCGCGCCACAAGGGCGCCCTCGGCGGCGGCCTTGCGGTCGGCGAAGGCAGAGAGTTCGCGCAGGCGGGCATCGTCCGCTGCCGGGTCGAACACCCCAGAGCGGCCGGTGCGCAGCCAGGCTTTGAAGTGCGGCGTGAACTCGGCGATGGCCTGTTCGCGCGTGTCGGCGATGTAAACGCACGCACTGCCCACATGGCGCGGCTGATGACGTGCGAACGCGGCAAATCGTTTTGTCACAGCTTCGCGTTCCGCTTGAGTCTGATGCCACGACAGCAGCAGCGACAGCCCGCGTTCGGCGGCGATAGTCATGGTGCTGTCATGCTGGCCCGCCACCAGAATGGGCGGATGAGGCTTGGTGAAGGGGCGCGGATGGATTTGCACCGGCGGCAGGTGCGGCGCGCGTACATAATCTGATGAAAGAGCCTGATGAATGAGCGCGATGCCCTCGTCCATGGCGGCGCTGAATTCATCGAGCGGGCGGTTGAAGGCCAGCGCATCCAGCGGATAGCCCCCGCGTCCGAGGCCAAGATCGAACCGGCCACCGGAAAGATTGTCCAGCATGGCGGCCTTCTCGGCGATGGCGATAGGGCTTTGCAAGGGGATCAGCGAGACCGCGTTGCCGACTCTGATTTTGCTGGTGTGCGCCAGCAGGGCCGCCGCCATGACGGTCGAGTCCGGGCAGATGGAGAAGCCCATGAAATGGTGTTCGTTGATCCACACCGCGTCGCAGCCGAGATACTCGGCCTCGCGCGCCGAGATCAGCGCCTCGGCATAGACGTCGCGGTGCGCCCGGCCACCCGCGTCGGTCAGCGACAGAAACGCGCCGAAACCGACCACGTGCGCCCCTCGCCTACTCGGCCGCCTTGGGCGCGTCCACCACGGCGGGCGCATCCTTCAGCTTGAACACCTTGATGGCGTTATTGCGCAAAATCTTCGCCTTCGCCACGGGACGGAAGTTGTGCTCGGCCACTTCCTTCATGGCGCGGCGCGGGTCCACCACCGGCCAGTCGGTGCCGAACATGAACTTGTCCTGGCCGTAGCTGTCGGCATAACGCACGGCCTGCGGCGGCCAGTACTTCGGCGCGTAGGCGTCGCCGGCCATGAAAACGTTATCGTGCTTCCAGCACATGGAGATCATCTCATCCACCCACGGCGTGCCGAGATGAATGCCGACGATCTTCAGTTCCGGGAAATCGATGGCCACCTGATCGAGCAGGATGGGCTTGGCGACGGACGGCAGGCGGCGGTCTTTCTGATAAATCAGGTTCTGGCCCACCTGCATCATGATCGGAATATCAAGCTCGCAGCACTTGGCGTAGTACGGATAAATCTGCGCGGCATCGGGCGGCATGGCAAACCAGTGCGGATACCAGTGGGCGGCGACAAAGCCGTATTCTTTCACCGCTACTTCCAGATCGCGCAAGCCCTGCATGCCGCGCGTGGGGTCGACGCCGGCCGCGCCCGAGAACCGGTCCGGGTACTGCTTGATCACTTCCAGCACACGTTCGTACTTCAATTCGGTCGAGCCCTTGACGCGCAGATCGCCGCAGCGCACCGCGCACAGGATCGAGCGCGAGATGCCCGCCTCGTCCATCATCGCCATGTACTCTTCCACTTCCACGCCCTGGCGGATGGAGGAGGACTGGCGCACTTTGTCCTGGAACGAACTGTCGGACGACACGGCCCCGCCGGAAAATTCTTTTGGCGTGCGCAGGTTCACCACGATGTCGATAGCGCCGTATTGCAAAGCGGCCATGGGCGTGTCCTTGTTGAAATCAGGCAAGCGGTGCAGGCGTAGCAGCCGGGAAAGCGCAGCGTCAAGCAATGGCATACTTGAGCATACCGAACGCTCTGCGAACCATGATGAAAATCAAGTGGACGCAGGCCCGCACGCGCCCGAATGATGCCGTGAAGTCCGCAGGAGAATGAAGCATGCGCGCAGTGTGGCTGGGTCTGGTTATGGCGGCGGTCGTCAGCATGGGTGCGCAGGCCGCAAGCCCGCGCCCAGGGTCATTGATCCAGGATTGCCCCACCTGCCCGCCGCTGATCGTCGTGCCCAAGGGCGCGTTCAGCATGGGCTCGGACCTGATCGAGAAAATGCGCGGCAACGAAATGCGCCCGCAGGGACCCATCCGCAAGGTGACGATCAGCAAACCGTTTGCCGTGGGTAAATACGAAGTGACCAACAAGGAATTCGCCGCCTTCGTGGCCGCCACCGGCTACAAAGCCCCCGACGCCTGCCAGGTGTGGGGCGGCGTCGACACCGTGAAAGGCAAGACCTGGCAGGAGCCCGACTACGGCCGCCCGCCCGCCGATAATGAACCCGTGGTGTGCGTGAGTTGGCTGGACGCGAAAGCCTACGTGAAGTGGCTGAGCGACAGCACGGGTAAGCCGTACCGCCTGCTCACCGAAGCCGAGTGGGAATATGCCGCCAAGGGCGGCGCCAAGACCAAGTGGCCCTGGGGCAAGGATGCCCAGAAGGCGTGCGATTACGCCAATGTGTTCGACAAGACCGGGCGCAGCGACCCGCGTTCGACCAACGACGGCGGCGCCGCGGGCGCGGAACAGGCCGAGTGCGATGACGGCTTTGCCATCGTCGCACCCGTCGGGCAGTTCAAGCCCAACCGCTTCGGCCTCTACGACATGATCGGCAATGTGTGGGAATGGACCGAGGATTGCTCGCTCAACCTCTATCCTGCCAAGCCCGTGGACGGCAGCGCGGTGCAGGTGGACGGAGCGTGCGAGAAGCGCGCGGTGCGCAGCGCCAGCTGGCGTACGCGCCTGTCGCGCCAACTGCCCACCTTCCGCGGCCGCGACCCCGAGCCCACGGCCTCCAACATCTTCGGATTCCGCATCGCGCGGGACGTGAACTGAGGCGCTGCCCTCTTAAGCCGGTTTGAGCGTGCGGCTCCAATCCAGCTTGCGCGTGAGCCACATTACCGCCGAGAGGATGACGAACAGCGCCCACGACCCGGCCAACAAGGGAATCCCTTCCAAGATCAGCAGCACATACAAGAGGCCGTACAGGGTTGCGCCGACCGCGCCGATGACCAGGCCCTTCGCACGGCCCAGAATGCTCCAGGTATACAGCGCCATCTGCGCGACGACCGCCGCAGCGCTGAGGACATAGGCGATAGCAAAGCCCGCCACCTCCGACGTCGAGAGCAACAACAGATAGAACAAGCACAGCCCGCAGCCGATCAATGCATACTGCATGGGGTGAACGGCCGTGCACCCGATGACTTCGAACAGGAAGTAAACTGTGAACGTCAGGATAATGAACAGCACGCCGTAATTGGCCACGCGTTCCGTTTTGCCGTAGGCCGAGACCGGTTCGTTCAACTGAACGGACACATGGAAAAACGGCTTGTCCTGGTCGCGCGCCGGGCCGGGCGTAACGCTTTCCGCCTCCAGGGCGGTGTTGGTCAATATCCAGGATGCCGAAAACCCCTGGTCCGTGACATCGCGCTTTGTCGGTAACACAGAGCCGCCGAAGCTTGGCGACGGCCAATTGCCGGTGATCGTGATGCTTGTGTTGCTGAGCCCCGGACTGACATGCAGCGCTCTGATGCCGGGGAGTTCAAATTCAAACGTGAATGCTTGATCGGACGACAGCGACGCGGCCTCGGCCTCGGTGAGCGGACGGCCGATGAAACGGCCCGCGCCGAAATGGCCGGTGCTCGACAAGATGGCATCGTGCATCCGGCCCGCATCGACCGCCGTTGCGGCATTCCAGCCATCCGCCGAAGCCCGGCGCGCATCGTTGACGATGACGCCAAGGTAAGCGCGGCCCCACAGGGCTTGAGCGTTGGGCCCAAGGCGGCGCGCGACCTCATCGGCGCGAAACAACGCCTTCATGCCGATCCGCGAAGTGTAGACGGGAACCGCGTAAAGGCCCCGCTTGCGCTGTTCGGTCCTTAAGGCTGCCGTGATGTCGGCGCTCTGCGGAAAGATCGGGACCACGACCTCGGCGATCTCATCGGCGGCGGTGGGAGGTGTCGTCAGCCGGACGGGGATCACGAGGGTCAGGTTCGACACCCATTGCTCGCGCCCCCACATTTCGCCGATCTCGGTTTGAACGCCGTTCAGCCGTGCGGCGCGGTCCTGCACCAGCGATTGAACGAGGCCGAGCGGGATCAGCAGCAACAGCGCCAGCGCCCCGATGATCATGGTGTGCCCGGTCAGCGACTGCCAGAACTTCGGTTTCGATTCAGGTGGCACCGGCTGCGCCGGCTGATCTGATTGTGTCATGAAATTGTCCCGCTTCTGATGTTGAACGGGAATGGGTCTGCGCCCCGATTGCGCGGATGGCGGGACAAGGACGTGGTAAAAGCGTGATTCTTCCCGGGCCGCGATAAGGCAGGCCATGCCCTTGCGCCATGTTTTGGCCACGATGCGAAGGTCTGCTACGCTGCGCCGCTTTTCCTTCAACACAGAGCCGACACCCCCATGCACAGCGCTTTCCGCCGCCTTACCTATCGCCGCTTTGGTTTCGTTGCCGCGACCATGACTGCGGCCCTGTCCTTAAGCGCCTGCGGCAGTGGCGGACCTGAGCGGGGGCCGAACAATCGCGACGCGGGCATGTACGTGCAGGGCTTAGGGGGCAACATGGCGGTGATCCGCCCCGGCCCCAGCGCCAACCAGGCTTATTCGGCGGGCATGGAGCAAAAGAAAGCCGGCGACTGCAAGGGCGCTGTCGACAAATTGCGCCCCGTGGCCAACCTGGGCCCCGGCTACGAGAACGCGCAGTTTGCCTTGGGCGAATGCCTGCTGCCCACCGGACCCAACCCTGCCAGCGATCAGGTGCTGGAAGCGATGATGTGGCTGACGCGGGCGGCCGAAGGCGGCTGGACGGAAGCTCAAGGCCGGCTGGCGTATGTGTACGCCCTGGGCCCTACCGCGCAACGCAACCTGGATGAAGCGGCCTACTGGCTTGCGGTCTACCGCGGCAATGCGAGCTTGGCCCGCATCGGCTTCACGCCGCTGGAGCCGGCACAAGATGCGGCCATTGCCGCCGCCGTGGGGCCAGACCGCTTGAAGGCTGCCGCCACGCGCGCTGCATCGTGGCAGCGCAAATCGTGGATTCCGCCCGCCGCCGCCGAGCCCGCACCCGGCCCCGAGATGCGCGGCACGAAGCGGCGCGGGCCGAT
>JAEUKM010000232.1 GCA_016793085.1 Rhodospirillaceae bacterium | reverse complement strand
CGGCGGCATACCAGCGCCCTTGATGATGCAGGCTTGCGGCTTTGGCATGAAACCTGCCGCCGTTCTGCGCAGCCAAGTGCAACGGCGGCGGCGAAAGGGCTGCGCCGGTCGCGCCGGCGATGAATCCCATCGCAACTGCGTCCATGTAGTCGCCGGGCATCATCAGCGCGGCGATATCTTCACGTGTGAGAATAAGGGTTTGGCCGTCCATAAGCCTCTCCTGCGCAGGCGTGCGAAGTACGAAGGCTTGGACGAATGATCGTCTGCGGGGAGCCAGTATCCCCGTTGCGTTAATTTACAGCCAGCTAAAACCAGCGTTCAAGCGGCATCGAGAGATCAGTGCAAAAAATCATGGTTAAAAGCAGAACGTCAGGATCTGCTCCAACCAGATGGTGGGGCCCCAGGTCGCCCACAGCCAGCCGCCCAGCGCGATCACGGGCAGGAGCAAAAGCAGGCGAAGATTTTGTGCCATCACACAGCCTCGGCGGGTTTCAGCGGGGCGGGCCTCAAGGGCCGCTCGGCGATGGGGATGTGGATGAGGGCGGCCAGTGCCGCCAGCACAATCGACGCCGCCCAGATTGCCGCATAGGAGCCGCTGACATCGAAGGCCAGGCCCGCCAGCCACGCGCCCAGGAAGCTGCCGATCTGGTGGCTGAGGAAGACGATTCCATAGAGCGTCGAGGAATATCGCAGGCCATAGATCAATGTAACGAGCCCGCTGGTCAGCGGCACGGTGCCCAGCCACAAAAATCCAAACGTCGCCGCGAACATCAGCGCGCTGGTCTCGGATAAGGGCACTGCCAGAAACACGATCATGGTGATGCCGCGCGCGAAATAGATGGCGCTGAGCAGCCACTTCTTCGACCAGGTATCGCCCCAAGTGCCGAACAGGTACGAACCGAAGATATTGAACAGCCCGATCAGCGCCAGGGCTTGTGCGCCCGTTTCGAGGTTCAAGTTGTTGTCGCGTAAGTACGCAGGCAGGTGTGTGCCGACGAAGGCGATGTGAAAGCCGCAGACGAAAAAGCCCGCGTTCAGCAGCCAATAACTTCTGTCGCCCGCCGCTTCGCGCAGCGCGTCTTTCAGGCTGCTTTTGGCGGCGACGGCAGGCGCGCCGCGCTCGCGCAGGCCTAAGGCCAAGAGCGCGATCAGGGCCACCAGCCCCGCCATGATGACGAAACTGGTGCGCCAGCCGAAGGAGGACAGGAACGCCTGAACCGCGGGCACCACCAGGAACTGGCCCAGTGAACCGCCCGCCGTGACCAAGCCGAGCGCGCGGCTGCGGTGCTCGGGCGCTACCGCGCGCGCGACCGGGCCGAACACGGCGACGAAGGTGGTTGCACTCATGGCCAGGCCGACGAGCAGACCGAGGCTCAAGTTCAGCATCACGGGCCCGGCAGCGAAGGCCGTCAGCACCAGTCCGGCCGCGTATACAAAGGCTCCGATCATCACCAGGCGTGCGGCCTTGCCTTCATCGGCGAGTGCGCCCACGAAGGGCTGACCCAGGCCGAACAGTAAATTCTGGATGGCGACCGCAAGGCCGAAGGTCTGGCGGCCGATGTCGAGGTCCATGCTGATGGGAGTTAAGAACAGGCCGAAGGACTGGCGCACACCCATCGCCACGGTGACGGCCATGGCCGCGCAGGCGATGACCACGCCGGGCGAGAAACGCGGGGCCAGGGGGGTGGGATCAGGCGGCATGGGCGGAGGTGCTTTCATGCGTCAGGGCATCGAGCTTGCCGAGCAGGCGCAGCAATGTCTGCGCATCGGTGCCGAGCAGGTTTTGGATGTGGTCTTGCGCGGCGTCCCACAAGG
>JAEUKM010000227.1 GCA_016793085.1 Rhodospirillaceae bacterium | reverse complement strand
CGCCGACATCATCATCCGCGGCGGGGCCAACATCTACCCGGCGGAAGTGGAAGCGGCCATCGACGCGCACCCGGCTGTGCGCTCCAGCGTGGTGTTCGGTTTGCCCGACGACGACCTGGGCGAGAAAGTGGTGGCCATCGTCGATGCGGTGCTGCCGGTCTCGGAAGAAGAGTTGGTGCGCCACTTGCGCACCCAGATCAGCCCCTACAAAACCCCGGCGGTATTCGAATTCACCGACGCCCCCTTGCGCAACGACTGCGGCAAGGTCCGCCGCAGCGACCTGCGCGCCGCGCGCTTAGGCCCGCAAGCCCCGCTGCCCGCTGTAGCAGTCGCATAAGCGGCGGTTGCATAAACAGCCTGACTTCACTTTCAGGCCATAATTTCACGCTTCGCGTGTAGCGCGCGCATTTTCAGCCGAAGTGAACACCGGTTCGGCGCAGGAAATGCATTAACGCGCCGAGGGCTTTCGCTTATGGTGCGGGCGGTTTTTCCCGTCCAGGACCGTCACATGTCGTCTGCCCCTCAGAACGTTCTCGCCCGCGTCGGCAAGCACACCGCGCATTATCTGGATGTAGTTGAGAAGTACCGCCCGGACCCCGAGCGCAGCTACCACTACCACCACCTGATGATTAACTTCCAAATCCTGGGGCCCTTCGACGCGGCGAAGTTCAAGGCGGCGCTGATGAAGCTCGCCTCGGTGCAGCCGGCGTTTCGTTTGAGCTTCCAGAAGGCGGGCCCGGCCTGGACGCAAAGCATCGCCGACGAGCCGCTGCCGGGCTTCATCGAGCATAAAGTCTTCGGCCCCGAGACGGGCAACTGGCGCGAAAAAACCCGCGACCTCATTATCGCCGAGAACGAAATCCCGTTCCGCATGACGGGCGAGCCGCTCATCAAATTCACGCTGCTGGAGTTCCCCAGCCAGAACGCGGCGGCGTTCCTGACCAAGTTCCACCACATCGTCTGCGACGGCTGGGGCATCCTGGTGGGGCTGAGCCAATTGCTGGCGTTGTACGAAGCCGAACTGAACGGCGTGAATGTGCCGGCACCCGCCATGCAGCCGACCGATTACCTGGCCATCGCCGCCGCCGAGAATGCGTACCTCACGTCCGACGACGGCAAGAAGCGCATGGCCTGGTGGCGCGATTACATTGCGGATCATGCCTACATTCAAAAACCCCTGGCCGAGCGCCCGCAAGGGCGGCTGGCGGTGGTCGCCGATCACCTGAGCTTCGAAACCTCCGCCAAGCTGTTCAAGCTGGCCGAAGCCAAGGGCGTGCACTTCAGCTATCTGATCCACGCGGCCTTCACCAAGGCTTTAAGCACCTGGACCAAATCCAACGACATTCTGGTCACGTTCGTGAAGGCCAACCGCAATGACGCCAACAGCGCGGTGGTGGCCAATTTCGCCGACTGGGTCACGGTGCGCCATAAGCTGGACTTGAGCGCGCCCCTGGGCGATATCGCCAAAAGCGCCGAACACGATGTAAGCACGGCGAAAGAGCGTTACCTGCCCTACTGGCACATCGTCGAGCAGGTGTGCCCGGTGCAGTATTTCAATGATTTCGGCATCACGCCCTACTCGTTCGATTTCATGCCCGAGTTCAATCCAAAAATTGATTTTGGTGGCAAAGCCTCGTTCCTGCTGTTACGCGATCTGGAGGTGTTTCCCTTCCGGCTGACCGCCACGGACATTTTTTGCCGCACGACCCTGGTGGGCGCACTGGACAAGCCCGAGCGCAAGATCGAGATTTTCCTGATCTACCACGGCGGCTACCTGAAGGAAGATCAGGTGCGCGGCGTGCTGAATGAGATGAAGGCCGAGCTGGAACGCGCGGCGCAATAATAACGGTAGGGACTGCGGCAATGCTGAAGATTTACGGACGGCGCACGTCGTTCAACGTGCAGAAGGTGATGTGGCTGGTGAACGAACTGAAGGTGCCGCACCAGCGCATCGATATCGGCGGCAAGTTCGGCGGGCTCGATAAGCCGGAGTTCCTGGCCCTGAACCCCAACGGCAAAATCCCTGTCATCGACGACAGCGGCGTGATCGTGTGGGAATCGAACGCCATCGTGCGCTACATCGCCGACAAACACGGCAAAGGCACCTGGAGCCCAGCCGATCCGGGCCAGCGCGCCCAGGCCGATCAATGGATGGACTGGTACCTGAACCACCTGAACCCGGGCTTCATGGGCATCTTCCTTGATTACTTCAAAGTGCCCGAACCCAAGCGCGATCAGGCGCTGATCGGCAGGCACATCAAGGCCGCCATGGACGCCTACGCCCTGGTGGAACGCTGCCTTGAGAAACAGCCTAATATGCTGGGCGAACAGATCACCGTGGCCGACATTCCCATCGCAGCCTCGCTGTACCGGCTCTACACCATCGGCATTCCGGTGCCGAAGATGCCCAACATCGAAGCCTGGTACGAGCGGCTGAAAAAACGCCCCGCCTACGCCGAACACGTGATGGTCGATTACGCTGAACTGCGGGGGTACTAGGCTAGTACCGCGCTTCGGCGTCGGCTTCGAGTTCCTGGCGCCAGATCTGGTAGTTCGCCTTGCCGTGGCGTTTGGCGTGGTACATCGCCACGTCTGCATTATGCAGCAGCATCTGCGAGTCCCCCGCCTGCCCCGGGAACATGGAAATGCCGATGGAGGCCGAGACGCGCCCCTCCTGGCCGTTCAGGTCGAACGGCGTGGTGAGTGACTTCAAGATACGCGAAGCCACCAGGGTCGCGCCCTCCATGCTGTCGAGCAGCGGCATGATGACGGTGAACTCGTCGCCCCCGAGGCGCGCGACAGTGTCCGATTCACGCACCGATTTCAGCAGCCGTTCGGCGGTGGCTTTCAGCAGCAAATCTCCGGCGTCGTGGCCCAGGTTGTCGTTGATGGCTTTGAAGCCGTCGAGGTCGATGAACATCAGGCCGACGTTGGTCTTACCGCGGCGGCCTTCCAGCACCACGCGCTGCAGGCGGTCGTTGAACAGCGTGCGGTTGGGCAGGCCGGTCAACTGGTCGTAGTTGGCCTGATAGATCATCTTTTCTTCTTCCAGCTTGCGCGCCGTAATGTCGGACACGATGCCGGTGTATTGCTGGGGGCGGCCCTGATCGTCGCGGATGACCGACAACCCGACGCGCCAGGCATGGCGCTTGCCGGTCTTGTCGCTGGTCCACTGTTCCCACTCGGCGTGGGCGGCGTTCTGCAGCACGGCCGTCTGCTCGGCGAACAGCTTGGCGTCGATGAACGGCAGTTCGCCCAAAGCCCGCCCGAACACGTCGGCGCTGGACAATTCGGTGATGCGCTGGAAGGCAGGGTTGATCTTCAGCACGCGGTTGCGCGCATCCGTCACGAACAGCCCTTCGGCCGATTGCTCGAACACGGCGGCGGCCACGCGCTGCTCGGCGGCGATGCGTTTCTTCTCGGTCACATCACGGATGGTAATGACGTAACCCATCGTCTGGCGGTTGGCCGTAATGGGCGAGATGACGTAGGAAGCGTCGAACGACAACCCGTCGGTGCGCGCGAGATTTGCCTCGATGTCGGTATGAAACGGCCCTTCGGCCAACTGCGCCTTCATGGGCACGGGCAACCCGGCCTTGGCGTGGCCGCTACCATACAGGAACACGCGCTCGATGGGCAGGCCGGTCATGGCCGCGGCGGAGCGGTCGAACAGTTCCCCGGCGGCGGGGTTGGCCGTGGTGATGCGGCCCTCGGTGTCCACAGCGATAATGCCGTCAGAGGCCGATTCCAGAATCTGCCGGTTGCGCAACGACAGATCGCGGATTTCCTTTGTGCGTGCGTCCACTTCGCCGGCCAGCTTGGCGGCGTAGTTGCGCTGCGCTTCCTCGGCGGCGCGCCGGGCGCTGGCATCGCGCACCACCACCGTGAACAGCGAACCCTGGCCGTGCTGCATGGTAGTGACGGTAATCTCGGCCGGGAACGAGGTATTATCGTGGCGTATGCCATAGACATCGCGCGTCTGGCCCAGCATCTCGGCGGGGAACTCGATGGACTCGCGGCCCAGCACCGACTTCGTGACGACAACGCCCTTCTCGTCCGTCCATTGCGGCAGGATTTTCGTCAGCTCCTTGTCGATCAGTTGCTTGGGCTTGTAACCGAACAGCCGCTCGACTGCCGCATTGACCGATTGGATCAAACCGCGCTCGTCTACCGAGATCACACCATCGGCCACCGCATCAACAATGGCCTGCAGGCGCTTGCCGTCCGAGCGCAAGGTTTCCACCGCGATCACGCGCTGCGTGACATCTCGGACCAGCACGGCATAAGGGCCCATGGGCCCAAGCGAGCGCAGCCATACTTCGGCGTCGATAACGCGGCCCTGCACATCCTTCAGCTTCAGCAATTCGGGCTTGGCCGCATCGGCCAGGGCGATCAGGTCTTTCAGGCCGCGCTTGAAGTGCGGCGCGTAATCGGAGTGAATGAATTCGGTGAAGGACTTCGCGATGATGTCGCAATCCTCGGCGACGGAAAACAGCGCGCGGCCCGCCGCGTTGACGTGAATGATGCCGCCGTCGTCGATCAGGCAGATCGCCTCGGCCCCCGTCTCGGCCAGGCGCTGGAATTTCCGCTCGTCGTTCAATACCGCGTCAACTTTATCTCGGTTGTGCGAACTGGGTACGGCCAGCATCAGGGTGCGGGCCTTGGCCCCCGACCCGCCCGCGGACGTAGCGGCTACATCCACCTCCAGCGTGCGGCCGTCGTAGGCGAGCAATGTCATTGTTTTAGGCTGCTTGCCCGCAGTGAGTGCGGCCAGCGAGCGGCTCAGCTTTTTTGACCAGGCACCGTTGACGTGCTGATGGAACGCGCGGCCCACGGCCGTGCCCTTGCCGGTGTAACCCAGCATGGTCTTGCCGGCCTCGTTGATAGCGACAATGGTGGTGCCCACGCACTCGCACACCAGGCCCTTGGACATGGCCGCCAAGGGGCTCGAAGCGATGGACGCAGCGGGCGCTTTTACTTTTGCGGGCTTTGACGCCGCGGCCTTTGATACCGCAGCAGGGCGCTTCGGAGCAGAACGCGCGCTGTTCTTGGGCTTACGCTTTGCACGGGGTGTCTTTGCGGCCATGGAACCAGACGTCACATCCTGTCGGCACGTGCAGTGCAATAAGCATTCAGCGGGGCGGCGCCGCGCGGGCTGGAATTTATACACAACACCAGCCGGTTGCCCAGGCAGACCACAAAGGAGAAGCGGCTGGTGCTACGGCATCGCGGCAGACTTGAGAAGCCCTAAAAGCCTGTCACATCTCCTCTTTGCCTGACATCGTTTCGAGTCTATATTATCTCTGCGGGGCCGGCAGGCCGCGCCACACGCGGTCGCATGGCCTGAAGCGGCAGAAGGGAACTGAACGATGTCCCAATCCGTGGTCCTCTCATTCTCAAGCTGGCCGGGCAGTGCGGAAGCGCCGCTGACGAAAATCAGGAAGCGCATCACCTTGAAGCACCCGGCCGTGGCGGCTTGGGCGCAATCGGGTTCGGCTTTGCGCATTTCGCTGCGCGTCAACCGCAGGCTTAAGGCGTACGATGTCGTGGTCGCCGCGGTGCCCGCGATCTCAGGGCCATTTTTTGACGGCGCGCACGCCGAGTAGCACGGCCAGGATCGCACCGTAGATGGCGGGCTCGACATAGCCCGTTTTCAACATCATCAGGAAATGAATGATGCCCGCCACCGCGGCGGCATACACAAACCGGTGCAAGCGCCGCCAGCGCCGAGCACCTAAGCGCTTCACCATGCCGTTGGTGGAAGTGGCGGCGAGCGGAACGAGTGTTAGGAACGCCGCCATCCCGACGGTGATGTAGACGCGCTTGACGATATCCGCCCAGATGGCCGGCCAGTTGAAGAACTGATCCAGCCCGACGTAGGCCAGGATATGCAGGCAGACGTAAAAGAAGGCGAACAGGCCCAGCATGCGGCGCACGCGGCCCACCGCCTGCCAGCCGGTGATGAGGCGCAACGGCGTCACCGCCAGCGCGATCAACAGAAAGCGCAAAGCCCAGTCGCCGCAATAGCGGATAATGTACTCAATCGGATTGGGGCCAATAGCATTGGTGAAGGCGCCGTACACGAGCCATGCCGCTGGGCCGCACGCCAGCACAAACACAACCGGCTTGAGCGCGCGCTGCAAAAGCGGCGCAGCGCGGACACTTTCAAGCGTTTCTGTTGGTGTCGCGGTCATTTCCAATTCATCGCACCCGTTTGTGTCTTGCGCAACGCCCGAGGCGCTGTTTCCATCGGTTACAGGAATAGTCTTGTGGCGCTTTTCCCCGCATGGGAACAGTAACGCTGCAACGCATACGGGGGACGGGGACAGCGCACATGGCAGCCGTGGATACAAGCGCGCAGAAGTTCGGGCCGATCTGGCTGGCGCCGGGCATCAGCAAAGCCAACATGTGGACGCTGATGTACGCCGCGTTCTTCACCATCGGCCTGCTCACCTTCGTCGGCGTCGGCACGCCCTATGTGATGAACGCCGTGCTGCAAATTCCGCCCGAGGAACAGGGCACCGTCAGCGGCAATCTGGTGTTCTGGACCGAGATCACCTCGATCCTGATGTTCGGCCCCGTCGGCGTGATGGTGGACCGCTTCGGGCGAAAGGCGCTGTACGTCGTGGGCTTCCTGCTGATGGGGGCAGGCTACGCGCTTTACCCGCTGGCCGGTTCCGTAACCGAACTGACGCTCTTCCGCATTATATATGCGCTCGGCATCGCCACCTGTACCGGCGTTCTGGCCACCGTCGTCACCGACTACCCGCAAGAAGCCACGCGCGGCAAGGCCGTCGCCATCGTCGGGATGATGAACGGCCTGGGCGTTGCGATCCTCAACATTGTGCTCGGCAGTTTGCCCAAACGCTTCTCGGACGCAGGACTAGACGACGCCACGGCGGGCGAATACACCCACTTCATCGTCGCGGGCCTGTGCGTGCTGACGGCGATTGTGGTTGGCATCGGCCTGAAGGGCGGGCGCTCGCCCCAGCACGACGAACGCCAGCCCGCCAAGGTGATCGTCCGCGAAGCCTTGAAGGCCGCCACCAACCCGCGCATCGCGCTGTCTTATGGCGCCGCGTTTATCGCCCGCGGCGATCTGGTCATCCTGGGCACGTTCCTGACGCTGTGGGCCACTAACGCCGGCGTGTCCGCCGGCCTGGACCTGCCCGAGGCCAGCAAGGCCGGCACGCGCATTTTCGTCATCGCGCAGTCGGCGGCCTTATTGTGGATCGGCGCCGTGGTGTTCCTGCTCGATAAGCTCAACCGCGTCACCGCGCTGGCCTGGTGCATGGGGCTGGCAAGTATTGGGTATCTCGGCATGGGCTTCGTCACCAACCCGCTTGAGGCAATCGACCTGCCGCTGATTATCCTGCTGGGTATCGGCCAGATCAGCGCGTTCCTGGGTTCGCAGGCGCTCGTCGGCCAGGAAGCGCCTGTGCAGCAGCGTGGCGCCGTCATCGGCGGGTTCAACACCTCGGGCGCGGTCGGCATTCTGTTCTGCTCGGTCGTGGGCGGCTATCTGTTCGATGCCGTCAGCCCTGCCGGGCCGTTCGTTCTGGTGGGTGCCATCAATTTCGTAGTGTTCATCGCAGCACTTTATGTGAGGGCCAAGGCGCCGGGGCGCATGCCCGGCGAAGGCGGCGGCGGTGTCGCGTTCCACTGAGCGGACGACAGCGACGAAACCCGATCACATTGCTGTTGAGCCATTGGCGCGCCCGCCCGGCCTGTGAAAGAGTCGGGCCCTCAAATCATTCCGCAGAAATTCCCGGGAGGCCTAACCATGCTGAACAGACCGCCATTGATGTCGGATTTCATTCCGGCCCGCCGCGAGGCGCTGAAAACCGGCGTCGCCGCTGCCCTCGGCGCATCGGCCTGGGCTGCCGCCCCCACCGGCGCTGAAGCCAAAACCGCCGTCGACTTCATGGACCCCAAGACCAACCTGATGACGCTGCTGAAATTGCAGGCCGACATTTCGGGCAAAGACGTCATCGGCGGCTTTCCCGGCGAAGCCTGGGTGTGGGAAGCGGGCAAAGGCAACGTGAAAGTGTTCAAGACCTACGGCATCGGCACCAGCCGCCTTGAAGACATGGGCAACGACACCTACCGGTTCTATCACCGCGAAGTGCTGTACTATTGCGACCCCAAGACCGGTGAAATTCTCAACGAGTGGACCAACCCCATCACCGGCAAGAAGGTCGAGGTACTGCACATCCTGAATGACCCCGTGAACCGCATCTACAAGCTGAAGGGCGGCATGATGGATCCGCCGTATCCGCACCAGATCGTCGGCGACCGCATCGTCTTCCAGCTTGATGTGCTGCGCTCGACCGAGAAGAATCCGATCACCCGCGCCGAATATCCGCTGCAATCGCAGCAGGACCTCTACCAGTCGGGCGAGTTGTGGGCGATCTCGGGTAGCGTGAAGGAACTGAGCGACCCGAAGGTGACCTCGGCCGAGAACCACACCGCCTGGGCCCGCGTCGGCATGTGGCTGCCGTTCATGGAGATGGGCGACCGCCAGGGTGTGATGATCTATCACTCGCAGTCGTTCAAGTTCAAACAGGGCGTCTCGCAGTTGCCCAAGCACATCCGCGAATACACAGAGAAACACTATCCGAAGTACCTGGAAGCGCCGAAGGAGTGGAAGGACCTGAAAGAAAACGAGAACACCTGGTCTTACTCGCTGAAGGTGATGAAGGAAAAAGAAGCTGCCGGAAAGCGCAAACCCGACGGCTCGCTGTTCGGAGTTTAACTTTCATTCTCCGGTATGAATTTTTCACGAAAAGGGCCCCGGACTAGGGGCCCTTTTTTATTCACGGAAAAGCGTTCTCACCTGCAAATGCAGGCGCAATGCAGGTGAGTTGCGGGAGTTATGGGGATAACGCCGCGGCGCCCAGGGCGAAAAGATTTTCCAAATCCGCCGCCGAAAGCGAAACACCGGAGAATTGCCCGCAGACCTCAGTTGCTTCTTTCCGGACCGCCGGCGGCTGCGAAAATATCGAGCCGCAGGCAGGCATCCACCACATCGGTATCCAACTGCCCGCCGCGGCCTTGCAGTAACGCCTTCTCGGTCAATTCCATCCCGCGCGCGCTGCGGTATGGGCGCGGCTTAATCATCGAATCAACCGTGTCGGCCACAGCGATAATCCGCGCTTCCAGCGTGATGTCGGCGCGCATCAGTTTGTTGGGATAGCCGCTGCCGTCCAGACGCTCATGATGCTGGTGCGCCGCATCAGCCAGGGGCCAGGGGCTTTTGACCCCTTTCAGAATGTCGAAGCCAAACGTCGTATGTTGCTTGATGAAGTCAAATTCCAGCGAGGTCAGTTTGGTAACTTTCGCCAGAAATTCCGGCGGCACGCCGATTTTGCCGATGTCATGCACAAGTCCCGAGAGATAAACACCGTAGAGGCGCGCCGCATCCAGCCCCATCCCCCGCCCGATGCGGACAGCCAGCGCCGCAACGTTGTCCTGGTGACCCGCAGTATAGGTATCGCGCGCTTCGATGGCGCGCGCCAATGCGCCCGCCGTTTCGCGGTATACATCATCCAATTTTGTGGTCAATTGCTGCGCTTTGTCGCGTGCGGCGATGACATCGCCGAGCGGCGAAACAAAGGCCAAGAACCAGCTCGGCCAGCCATTTGCCGCACGGCGGCCAGCCTGAATACCTACAAGGCATGGCACTTCGCGCCCGTCCTTTGCAACATAGCGCTTTTGGTAACGTACCGTGTCGTCGCCCTCGATAAGACGCAGATGCGCAGCTTGCATCAACGAAACGTCTTCCGGGTGTGTGATGCTCAGAATATTTCGGTCCAGCAACTCTGGCAGCGCGTAACCCAACATTCCAAGGAAGCCCTTGTTGGCGCGGGTAAAGCGAAGCTTGGAATCAACTTCCAGGACCCCCACGACATCGCTTTCGTAGATGCGGTTCAGTCTTTCATTTGCGGTGGGCACGACAGTCTCCTCAAGCTTGCGGCTTACTGTCCTGGTCTATGCCACTGTTCCGGCTAACAACCCAATTGAGGAAATGGCTTAATCCTCAGCGGTTTATCCCAAAGCAGGATCAGGGCGTAACCCTAGGATTACGCCCCTTGCGCAGCGTTGGATGAAGCCAGAATTTTGCGAAACTTCATGCCCTTCAGTTCATACCGCAAGCGCTTGCGGTCCTGCGCCGGGGGCACAACAAGCCTGGGCCGCCGCAGGGCCCGAACGTTGCCCGCCATCACCACGGCGTTACGCAACGGCCCGCGCTGGTCGATCAGACGTACAGCCGATCCCTTCCCGGCCCAGCCGGTTCCTTTCAGCATCAACGCCAGTTCATCGGCGGTGCGGTCGGCGCGGCCATTCAGGCACACGTTCACGAACAGCGCGCCGTTTTTGCGCAAACACCGCCGCGCCGCTGTGCTGAAGGCCTCGCCCGTGAACTGCGGCGGGATTTTCTCGCCGATGAAGGCATCGATAATCACCGCGTCGAACCGCGCGCGGGTTCTTTGCATGAACTTGAGGCCGTCGGCCACGCGGCATTTCACCGACGCAGGCAGGCCGAAGTGCGTTTTGGCCAACGTGAAGGCCGCCTTCTCGATATCCACCACCGTCATGGCCACGCCCGCGCGCGCCAGCATTGTCGCCAGCGTGCCCCCGGCGCAGCCGATCATCAGCGCGGTTTTGGGCTGACCTTGCCGCGCCAGGGCCTGAAGCGCCAAGCCATACAGCGCGTGAATGTAGGAATCGAGGCTGACGCCGTTCTCGTCCACGGCGCTCTGGTTGCCGCCCTTCTGCACGTAGGTCAGCGTGCCCTTGCGGCGGTTGCGCACCAGCCGCACCGCCCCCAGCTTCGCGCGGTGCCAGATCGGAAGAGATGAGGTCACGCGCTGAAAGCTCCCAGTTTCTCTTCGTGCAGCGTGTAAGCCTCGCACACAGCATCCAACGCCACGTAAGCGGCGTTGGCCTTGGGGTTGAAGGCGGCAAAGGCCGCTTCGTCGCGCCAATGGTCTAGCGTCAGGTACACGTTGGGCTGGGATGTATCCTTCAGCAGATCGGTGCGCACGAAGCCGGGGGCATTACGGAAAATGCGCACCCAATCGCCCGCGGGGCCATAGGCGCGCTCGAAATCGGCCACGGCCTCGGGCTTCACGGTGAAGCGCCAGACAATCACATACACAGCGGCATCCTTTTGCACTGATACTTAATGCGTTGATAAGCATGGCTTGCGGCAAACTTGACCCACGTCATAGTGGGCGCAGCGCCTCTGCGCGACTCTTAATTGCGCAACGCCGCCGTTCGGATCAGGATGTCGGCACAGCAAAAAAGGAGTGCGTATCATGACCACCGCATTCACCCCCATCCCGGCATTGATCGGCGGAGCCCTGATCGGGCTGGCGGCTGTGCTGCTGATGCTGTTCAACGGCCGCGTGGCTGGCATCAGCGGCATTACCGGACAACTGCTCAAATGGCCGCCCGCCGCCGACTGGCCCTGGCGGCTCGCGTTTGTGGCGGGACTGGTCGCAGCGCCGCTGGCCGTGGTGCAGCGCGCACCGGACATGGCCGAGCTGGGCTTTGTCGCCGGCCTGCCGGTGATGGCGCTGGCCGGATTCCTGGTGGGGTTCGGCTCCAGCTTCGGCAGCGGCTGCACCAGCGGCCACGGGGTATGCGGCATTGCCCGGCTGTCGAAGCGCTCGATCCTGGCGACAGTGGTGTTCATGACGGCGGGCCTCCTTACGGTGTTTGTCGTGCGCCACGTCATCGGCGCGGGAGACTAGTCATGGGTCAGGTCATCATGGCGCTTCTGTGCGGGGCCTTGTTCGGCGGCGGGCTGACCGTCTCGGGCATGATCAACCCCGCCAAGATCGTCAGTTTTCTGGACATCGCAGGAGATTGGGACCCCAGCCTGATTCTGGTGATGGCCGGAGCGGTTGGCATAACCGCAATCGGCTACCGCCTGACCTTTGGCCGCGCGCAACCGATCTTCTCAGACCGTTTCAGCCTGCCCACCGCCGCCGACATCGACGCGCGCCTGCTGACTGGCGCGGCGATCTTCGGCATCGGTTGGGGCCTCGGCGGTTATTGCCCCGGCCCGGCGCTGGCAGGCCTGTTTCAGGGCGCACCCGAAACGCTGACGTTCCTGGCCACGATGTGCGTCGGCCTGGTGGCCGGACGCCTGGCCACGGAGGCCACCACATGACCGTCCGGATTGAAGCGTTCTTCGACGAGCCCACCAACACCGTCAGTTATGTGGCCGCAGACCCGCCGACAAAAGTCTGCGCGATCATCGACCCGGTGCTGGATTATGACCCCGCCTCGGGACGTATCAGCCATGCTTCGGCCGACAAGATCTGCGCCTTCATCGGGAAACACGGCCTGACGGTCGAGTGGATTCTGGAAACGCACGCCCACGCCGACCACCTGAGCGCCGCGCATGACTTGAAGAAAATGCTGGGCGGTAAAATCGGCATCGGCGCGCACATTGCCGATGTGCAGAAGATTTTCAGCAAGGTGTTCAATCTGGGGCCGGGCTTCGCCACCGACGGCAGCCAGTTCGACGCGCTGTTTACAGACGGCAGCGCGTTCAGCTTGGGCGCGCAGACGGTGAAGGTCATGCATACGCCGGGGCACACACCCGCCTGCGTTACGTATATCATGGGCGATGCCGCATTCGTGGGCGACACGCTGTTCATGCCCGATTACGGCACGGCGCGGGCCGATTTTCCGGGCGGCGATGCGCGCACGCTGTACCGTTCGATCCGCAAAGTTCTCTCGCTACCGCCGGCGACACGGCTGTTCATGTGCCACGA
Organism: Rhodospirillaceae bacterium; assembly: GCA_016793085.1. GTDB lineage: Bacteria > Pseudomonadota > Alphaproteobacteria > Rhodospirillales > Rhodospirillaceae. The sequence goes on along the minus strand of JAEUKM010000227.1, from coordinate 5,778 downwards.
CTACCTGCCCGCCGGGCGCACAGCTTACGCATGGGAAACCACCGTGGCCGCCGAACGGCAGAGCAATATTCACGTCAAAGACGGCATCAGCGAGGATGATTTCGCGGCCATGCGTGCGGCGCGCGACAAAACGCTGGGCATGCCGCGGCTGATTCTGCCCTCGATCCAGGTGAACATCCGCGCCGGGGCACTGCCACCGCCCGAAAGCAACGGCACCGCATACCTCAAAATTCCGGTCGGCCGTCTCTAGAAGCCGCTCGGGGCTCGGGCACGGCAACAGCCTCGCGCTGCAATGCACCCGGAAATAATGCGCAACGACCATCTAAAGCTAACCTGCTGATATCCGCCAGTGTTCTGGCGATTCCCGGAAGCGTGACCGGTGTGCAAAGCCTTGATTCCAAATGCGTCCTTGCAATGCGCGGGCTTTGTGTTTACGTGTACCGCGTCAGCTTCGTTTTTGAGTTGCCGCGTATCGCGCTCTCTGCTCGTTTTGGAGCTGGCCCGGTTCTCCTCATTTCTCGGTCTGACTCGGCCCCGCAGATTGCAGGGCCGGTACATTCTTTTTTTCTTCCATGAAGGACTTCAAATGGCGAACGGCACTGTAAAATGGTTCAACCCGCAAAAGGGTTTCGGCTTCATCCAGCCCGAAGACGGCTCGAAAGATGTGTTCGTTCACATCAGCGCCGTCGAGCGCTCGGGCATCGGAAACCTGAGAGATGGCCAGAAGCTCAGCTTCGACATCGTTACCGAGCGCGGCAAAAACAGCGCCAGCAATCTCAAGGCACTTTAACTTTTATTGCGCTAAAGCCTGCGGCCCGCCCGCCGCAGGCTATTCGCTTAACCACTTCACTGGAATCATGCGAATGAGCCGCAACGGACAGCGCGAACAACGACAAATGATGAGCAGCACGCAGCGGGATCAGATTTTCTTCCGCGAGCGTGAAGCGGAACGCCAGGCCAACGCGGAGAAATCCGCACGCCTGCGCGCCCTGCGGCTGGCCAAGGAAGCCGGCGAACGCGAAGCCGCCGAAAAGGCCGCCGCCGAAAAAGCGGCGCGCCCGAAGCGCAAAGCCACAGCGCCACCCGACACCGACTTGAAACCGTGAGCGCCGAACGGCAATCACGGTTGAAGGCGCGTGTCGCCGCCGGCAACGATGCTGCGGGCGACAAAGGCTTCGTCGCGCACATCGTCACCAGCGGCCGCATCGACGTGATCGACGATTGGCTGAGTAAAAACGCCAAAGGCCGCTGGACCATCAGGGTTGAAGGACAGGGCGATGCGGAAGGTGACGTGGATGGACCACGTAAGTACGCCATCCGCTTCAGCACCGAAGACGACCGCACGAACTTCCGCGAACGCTTCACGAAGCGGAAAACGCTGTAAGTGCGAATCTTGAATTTTCTTGCCGCCGCCGCTTCGATCGGCCTGGGACTTGCGGATGCAACCCCGGCTGCGGCGCAAGGCGCAAATCACAGCTACATCACGACGGCGGTTGCGCTCGGCCAATGCGATGGCCAGCCCCTCAGCATGATCGAGGATATCCGGCTCGGCGTCCTGATCATGCGCGTCTCGGCGGAGCCCACCACGCTGGCGCGCATCGCCGAGCACCTGAAGGACGCCCGCACCGGACTGAAGATCGATTGCGCTTCGCCCGCGGTGCAAAGCGACATGCGGCGTTTCACCGCCGAAGTCCGGCCCGGCCTGACCGCATCGCGCTAACGGGAATTGCGGGCCCGGTCCAGCTTGGCGGCAATCGCGGGCGGCACGGGCATCACCTGCATGATGCCGACGTTGGAGCGCCCGGTGTTGCCTGCGGGCGCTTTGCCGAGAATCGAGCCGATCCCTGCCACCAGGATACGCGCCACTTGCCCTGCCACCTCGGGCCAGTCGCGCGTTTCAACGCCGTACATCAGCATCGCCCAGTGCACGCGCGTGTGCAGCCAAGCCTGCGGCTGCGAGAGGATATGCGCGCGTTCCAAGGCCGCCCAAGCTTGTTCAACCTGGGCCTGTTCCACCTGCGCCTGAGCCTTGGCTGTTCGGTACAACGACAATTCCTCTTCGACAAATGTGATCAGCTTCGTCACGCGCGCATCCCGCAAATAAAAAGCTCCGGCCAAGTCGCCCCGGCCGGAGCCCGTTTTAATTCAAGTGGCGCGGCTTAGGCCACGACTTTGCGGTACAGGTGCCAGGTGGCGTGGCCCAGCACCGGGATCACCACCGCGAGACCGGCAAAGAACGGAATGGCGCCCGCCAGCAGCAGCACCACGACGATCAGGCCCCACACGGCCATGGTGATGGGGTTTTCCTTCACGGCGGCAATGGACGTCTGCACTGCCGTGCCGATATTCATGCCGCGGTCCAGCATGATGGGGAACGATACGGTGCCCACACACAAGGCCACCACGGCGAACAACAAGCCCACGAGGTTGCCGAGGATGATCATGGTCCAGCCCTTGCCGGTGAACAGCAACTGCTGCACGAAGGCGGCCATGGACTCAGGGGCCGTGGGCGTGCGCCAGGCATCGCCCAGCGTCAGGCTGTAGATGGTCATGGCGGTGGCCAGCCAGAACAGGAACAGGCCCACCATCATCAGGCCCAGCAGCAGAATGTCCTTGATGGCGGGCGCGTTGAAGAAGTTGTAGCCGGTCATCAGGCTGTAATCCAAACCGCGCTCGCGGCGGCGGCTGACCTCACATAACGCAATGGTGACGAAGGGGCCGATCAGCACCGCGCCGGACACGACCGGGAACACCAGCGGGATGTAGTCGTAATTGGCGACCACCATGAAGGCGAGGAAGCTGGCCAGCAGGTACACACCCGCAGCAAAAGGCGCCAGCGACGGCTTGGCCTTGAAATCGTCGATGCCCTTGGTGAGGGCGTCCATCAGATCATGCAGAGAAATTTTGCGGATAGCGGCGGCGGGCGCGCCAGCGCCGGCATCGAGGGTCGCTGTGGTTGCCATGGTTCGGCCTCCCTGAACGGTTCACGTGAAAAACGCGACGCAACGCAAAGGCAGCAAAACAACTGAACAAAACCAAACGCGAAATGTGCTGAAGCACCCTCACCTTACGCCAGTTCACCCGCGCGTGCCACCGTGGCTACCCCAGGGAACCGCCGGTTTTGCACTGCAAAAACAACGGCTTCTGCACCGTTCGTGGGCTGAGCATGACCGCCGCAAGTTGTAATAGACACATGACCTTTATGGAAATGGGGCTATCATTCGCCCGCTGTTATCGCTTCGCAAACAGCTTGAAGGGGGACATCGCCATGCTGCGCCGTCTGTTGCTGCTTGCCTTGATTCTCATGCTGCCAACTGTTGCGCACGCGCAGTTCGCGCTGCCGGGCGGCATTCCATCGGTGGAAGTGAACAAGATCGAGAAGGACCTCTACACCTTCCGCTGGGGGCCCTACCGCAGCATGTTCATGGTCACCAACGACGGCGTGATCCTCACCGATCCCATCAGCCCGCAGGCGGCGGTGGAATACCGCAAGGCCGTCGCCAAGATTACCAAGAAGCCGGTGAAGTACGTGGTCTACTCGCATTCCCACCATGATCACGCGCTCGGCGGCAAGATTTTCAAAGACGAGGGGGCGCAGTTCATCGCGCAGGAGAAATGCGCGGCCAACATCGCTGAAACGCCGCACCCCGATCTGGTGCCGCCCGACATTACGTTCAAGACCGAATACCGCGTCGAATTGGGCGGCAAGGCGTGGGATCTGTATTACTTCGGCCCCAGCCACGACAACTGCCTGATCGTGATGATCCCCCGGCCTTACAAGATGATGCTGCTGGTGGATGTGGCCAACCCGCCCGACGACGGCTTCGGCATGCCGTTCAACCCCATGCTGCCCGACACGCACATCCACAACATGGTGCCGTTCCTGCAGGCGGTGGAGCACCTCGCCAAGCGCGAGGGTATCACCACGGCCATCGGCGGGCACATCTCCATCAGCCGCAAGGACGGCAAGATTGTCGCCGAGCCGCCGACAGGGCGCATCAGCGTGGTCGAAGACAAACGCAAGATGTGGGAGCTGGTGCTGGCCGCAGCAAAAGCCGAGTGGGACAAAGGCACCTACGCCGAGGACATTCCCATCAAAATCGACATGACGCAGTTCGAGAAGCTCAAAGGCTTTAAGAAAGAAGACATGACCCTGATGCTGCGCCGCCTGGGCTCGTACTACGCCACCGGCCGTTAAGGGGAGGACGCACACATGAAACGCATCGGTTTGTCTGCTGTCGCGGCTTCGCTGCTGGCGGTGTTCACCTTCGCACCTGTTCAGGCCCAAGACACCGCCGCCATGTTCGGCGAGATCGCCGTTGATAAAGTGACGGATAATCTCTACGCGCTGCGGCGGGGCGCTTACCGCGCGCCCTTCTATGTCACGGGTGCGGGTGTGGTGGTGTTCGACCCCATGGATGCGCGCGCGGCCAACGCCATGCGCGCCGAGATCGGCAAGATCACCACCGCGCCGGTAAAGTACGTGGTCTACACCACCTCCTTACGCGACCGCGCCGCAGGGGCCCGCATCTTCAAGAACGAAGGGGCCGAGATCGTCAGTCAGGAACGCTGTGCCGCGAATATGCGCGAAACGCCGTTCCAGGACGTGCTGCCACCGGACACGACTTACAAGGACACCCACACCATCAGCCTGGGCGGCACGTCCATCGACCTGCACTACTTCGGGCCCGCCAACGACACCTGCCAGAGTGTGGTGGTGTTCAAGGAGGATAAGGTGCTGTTCCTCTCCAACGTGGTGGTGCCGCCCGGGGCCGCGGTGCCGTGGAACGCCGGCATGGCGAATATTTACATGCACAACCTGATCCCCTTCCTGAAAAAAGTGGAGGACTTGGCCGCGCGTGAAGGTATCAGCCAGAATATGGGCGCGTTCATTTCGGTGGAGATGACGCCCGAGCGAAAGCTGCGCATTTTGCCGCCGGTGGGGCCCATCGCGGCGGTGCGCGAGCAACGCGAGTTCTGGGAGACGTTCTACGCCGATGTGAAGGCAGCCATGGACAAGGGCGCCACCGCGGCCACCATCGGCGAGCGCATGGATTTTTCGAAGTACAAGAACCTGCGGCGCTTCAACGAGGACGCGCTGAAAGTGGTGGCCAAGCGCGTGCTGTCGTACCACACCACGGGACGGTAAAGGCTGGGGTGATAAAAATGCGCTTCGCTTTATTGCTCTGTGCGGCGCTGCTGCTGGGCACGGCCGCGCCGGCACCGGACACCCAGGCCGCCGAGCCCTACGACGGCCCGATCCTGCGGCGGCCTAACTTATTGGTGGCCGACATCCCCACGGCCTTGAAGGTCTACCGCGATATTCTAGGTTTCACGGCTTCGGGCATCGTGCCCTCGCCGCCGGGGGCCGTGACGTATGACATCTACAAACTGCCGCCCGAGGCCAAGCTGCGCTTCGTGTTCCTGTCGGCGGGCGAGCAAGGCCGCATCATCGCGCTGACGGAAGCCAAGGGGGCGGCCATGCCCGCCGCGCGGGCGGGGTTCGACACTTCCATCATCATCGAAGTGCAGAAGAACCTGGACGGCATCATGGCGGCGCTGAAGGCCGAAGGGCTGGACGTGGGTGAGGCGATTCCGCTGACGGACCCGTCGGGCGCAAAGCGGCGCGACGTGTCCTTCACCGACGCCGACGGCCACCGCATCGTGCTGTACGAGATGGAAAAGAAGTAAGTGCGAGCACGCTCGGTTTTGCTTGGTCGCATTTCTCCACGCCAAGTGGTTCCCACTTGTCGGGGAAATGCTCTTAGTAATTCTTAC
>JAEUKM010000202.1 GCA_016793085.1 Rhodospirillaceae bacterium | reverse complement strand
ATAATGATGAGTTTTTATACTCACCAGGTTCTTTGCCCGGACATCGCCAGCCTGACTCAGGGCGGTCAACTTTAGACCTGTCAGTTCTGACAGGTTCGGTGCGTCAGGCGCTGGATGATCATGCGGGCATAACATTTACGGGCTTTTCCCGATGCTCGCTTCCATCATCGACATGTCGGACGCCACCGCAAAAGTCTCCGCGCGGCTGGATGGTATGTTCCGCTTGCGCCACGAGGTCTTCCGCGAGCGCCTGAACTGGGACGTGGGCTCGATGCACGGGCGCGAGCGCGACGAGTTCGACGATCTGGAGCCGGTCTACATCGTCTGCGAGCAGGACGGCGACGTGCTGGGGTCGTGGCGGCTGTTGCCGACGACGGGCCCCTACATGCTGAAGAATGTGTTCCCCGAACTGCTGCACGGCCAGCCTGCGCCCGCCGCTCCCGACCAGTGGGAAATCAGCCGTTTCGCCGTCTCCAAGCGCGTGACGGGCAATGACTCGCTCGGCACCATCCGCGCGGTGACGCAATTGCTGCTGGACCAGTTGTTCACCTTCGCCGCGCGGCGCAACCTCTCGCGCATCGTCGCCGTCAGCGATGTGCGTTTCGAACGCGTGCTGAAGCGCTCAGGGCTCATCACGCAGCGTTTCGGCGCGCCGTTGCAGATCGGCGTTACCCGTGCCGTTGCCGGCTACGCTGACGTGTCGGCCGCCAACCTGCAACGCATGCACGCGGGCGTACAGAGCGCATTGGCCCGCAGCATCGCGCCCGGTGTCGCCGCCGGCCCCGCCGCGGGCACGGACCTGCTCAAGCTCGCGGCCTAAACCCACACTTGCCATCCGGGGTGTAGATCGTGCAATCAGGGTCAGCCCATCCGTCTTTTCAGCGCAGGAGCGCCGCCGCGGCATGTCCGGTTCCGCTTTGTCCGGCCCCCCGTTATCCGGTCCAAAAGGCTATCCCATCGTCGGCGTCTTGCCGATGCTGCGTGCCAATACGCTGCAATTCCTGGTCGACGCCGCGCGCCGCTACGGCGACCTTGTGCCGCTGAGGCTGATGATGAGCACCGCGTATTTACTCAACCACCCGGCCCACGTCGAACACGTCTTGCAGACGAACTACAAGAATTACCGCAAGGCGCCGATGATCGACCGTCTGAAGCCCATTTTCGGCGATGGGCTTGTGACCAGCGAGGACGAGTTCTGGTCGCGTCAACGGTCATTGATGCAGCCGTCGTTTCACCGAAAGCGCATCGAGGCCCTGGCCGGACCCATGGTGGAGGTGACCCAGCGCCATCTCGACACGTGGCGGATGCGGGCCGCTTCAGGGCTTGAGTTCAACCTCTCGGAAGACATTTCCTGCCTGACGCTGGAAGTGGTGCTGAAGACCATGTTTTCCTCGGGCCTGGGTGAGGACGGGCCGGCGCTGTCGCGCGCCCTGGTGCTGGCCAACGAGGTGATTTCCAAGCGCGTGTGGGATTTGACCAGCCTGGGCAGCCTCCTGCCGACGAAAAAGAACCGCGAATTCAATAAGGCCGTGGCGCTCTTGCGCGGCGTGGTCGAGCGTATGATCGAACAGCGCCGGGCAACCAAAGACTACGGCAACGATCTGTTGGGGATTTTGCTGGAGGCTGCGGCCGCCGACACCGGCGAATTCATGACGCGTGAATTGCTGCGCGACGAGGTCATCACCCTCATGCTCGCGGGCTACGAGTCCACGGCTACCATGGTGGCCTGGGCGATCTTCTTCCTCTCGCAGCATCCCCGGCACCTGGAGGCCCTGCGCACCGAGGTGGATACGATGCTGGCGGGCCGCGCGCCTACGGCCGAGGATTTGAAGTCCCTGGACTATACCCGGCGCGTGATTCAAGAGGTGGGCCGCCTGCGCCCATCGATCTGGTGGTTTGCGCGTGTCGCGGTGCAAGACGATATCATCGGCGGCCAGCCCATCAAGGCGGGCACCATGGTCTTGATCTCGCAGTACCTGTTGCACACCCAGCCCAGCATCTGGGACGACCCCGAGCGCTTCGACCCGGAACGCTTCCAGGCCCACAACGTCATGAAGCGCTCGAAGTTCGCCTACCTGCCCTTTGGCGCGGGGCCGCGTGTGTGCATCGGCTCGGGGTTCGCCATGATGGAGATGCAGTTCATCCTGTCGATGATCTTCCGCGCATTCGACGTGCGCATCACCAGCGACGCCAACCCCGCATTCGGCTCGTTCCTGTCTTTACGCCCCAACGAGGATTTCCGCGCCGTCTGCACGGCGCGCCGCAGACATTAAATCGTTTATGGAAATTAAGCGTGCGCGATCAGGCCGTAGCTGACGGCTTTTGCGGCGGCGTGGGTTTTGTTGTGCACGCCGAACTTGTTCATCACGTTCTGCAGGTGGAAATTCACCGTACGCTCGGAGATTTTCAAGATCTGCCCGATCTCCCAGGCGGTCTTGCCGTCGATCGTCCACTTCAGGATTTCGATTTCGCGCTCAGTCAGGGGTACGGGCGGGGGCGCCTTGGCCCTGCGCTGCACGTTGCGCTTCAGAATGTCGTGGAACTGATAGGCCATCACCTGCAGGTCGTATTCGTACTCGTCCATCAGGCGCAGGAATTCCTGATCGTTCTCGCGGCAGCTCAGCATCATCATGCCCAGTTCGCCGCCGGGACCGTGGATGGGAATGGTGTAGCCGCGCTTTAAGCCGTTCTCCCAGGCGTCCTCCATCATCCGTCCTTCATCGGAAGAGCGGATGGTCGACATGAACTCTTCGGTCCAGGCGATCGGCGCGCGGTTGACGAAGCACTGACGCACCACGGGATCGCATTTGGAATAATTCTGGGTGATGTAGCGCGCGCCCCAGTCGGGGCGGTTGGTCATATGGATGATCTCGGGTTCGAGTTCCACCAACGCGCGTTCTTTCACTTCCTCGATGTTCACGCCGACGTAGCTGAACTGCGCATAGCCAATACTCGACAGGCCGCGCTCAAGGGCACGTTGAAAATCGTCCCCGGTTTGCAATCCCTGCAAATCGGCGACGAACTCGCGAAGCGCATGTGCTTGCATCGCTGCGATTTTTTGTTCGTTTTAAACCGAACTCTCCCGGCCCTGATCTTGGGCGTAATCGGGGGCGGAATCAATCGACTCAAAACCGGTTATCCGATCACGCGCATTGGTTGCACATTGGCGCCAGGTCGCGTGAACACGGAAAAAGCGCTTATTTTACAGGGCGGTGGCGCGGCGGCTGCGCCGTATTAGGCCCGGTTCAGTGCAGGGTCGGTTTCACAACCGGACTGTTGAACTTGATGCGGATGCGCACGTCTTCGGGCGCGTGGGCCTTGTGGTGGCTGAAGCGCGCTGCGAAGAAATCATGGAACCAGAATGCAAAGCGTTGAATCTCGAAGGTGGTATTTTCGGCCCAGACGCGGAACTCGTCCTCGTCGGCGGGCGAGTAGAGACTGAAAATGCCGAAGCTGCCGGCAAAACCGTGGATCGGCACGCTGATGCCGCGTCTGAGGCCGTTCTCGTAGGCGTCCATCAGCATGTCCATCACGCGCGGATCGACATCGTCCCAGGCCGAGGCCGCCGACCAGACAATAGGCATGCGGCTCTGGTAGCAGGCGCGCACCACCGGATCGACGCCAAAGTACTGCCGGTCGATGTAGCGCTTGGTCCAGTCGGTATTGAGATTGGTGACGAACTCGGCCGCCGTTTCGATTTCAGACATCGAACGATCCTGATGCAGGCCGATATCGGTGAACAGGTAAGTGTATTCCCGGCAGCCGAAGCTGTTGGCGCAGCGCTCCAGCGCCTGACGCACGTCGTCCAGGGTGGCGCTGTGCCCAAAGGCTTTGGCAAGGTCGGTAAGGCGGTGCGGCATCGGCGGCGTCATCGCTCCGGGTGGTTAACGGTTCTATATCGGGGTGCCGCCAGTATGGGCGCTTGGCCCCTGTTTGCACCTGTCAGAATTACCGTATCGGCAATGTCTTACCGCAGTGTGAACGCCAAAAGGCGGCGCGTGGTTGCACAGTGGTTGTAGGAGGTGGTTGTAAGAGGCGGTTGTAAGGGGCTGTTTTATTGCAGCGCGGGAATGTCGGGCGTGCCCCGCGGGCCAGCGTCCAACTCAGCCCAGGCGTGGTTGTGCAGGATGCAGGCATCGCACACGCCGCAGGGCTTGGGTTCTGACCCCGACAGATCGGGCGCGTAGCAGCTCCACGTGTCGCCGGGCTTCAAGCCCAGTTCGCGCGCCCAGGCCGCGATCTGCGGTTTGGTGAGGTTCACCAGTGGGGCGACGATGCGCGGCGGGTTGGGCACGGCCTCGGCCCACATGTTGCGGAACGCGGTTAAAAACGATTCCCGGCAGTCGGGATAGCCCGAGTAGTCGACGGCATTCACGCCAATCCACACTTCCTCCGCACCCGCACCCGCCGCTTCGGCGCAGGCGATCGCCAGGAACACGGCGTTACGCCCGGGCAGAAAGGTGGGGGCGATGCCGCTGCGCATCTCATCCATCGAACGTCCGGTGGGCACGTCGATGTGCGGCTTCTGCCAGCCCACGTCGACCAAATGCCGCTCGATGCCAAAGCGCCGGCACTGCCGCGCGGCGTATTCGATTTCAATTTGCTGGCGCTGGCCGTAGCTGATGCCGAGGCTGCGGGGCTGGCGGCCGTGCGTGCGCGCCAGCAGCAGGCAGAGCGTGGAATCAAGTCCGCCCGAATGCAGCACCACGCATTTCTTCTGGCCGCTCATTATCCCACCGTGTAGCGGCAGGCTTCGCCGCAACTGGGGCGGCGCACGGTGACGGCCGTCAGTTGCGGGAATTTCGGGTTCAGCTTCTCCGCGATCCAGCGGGCGATGTTTTCCAGGGACGGCGTTGCAAGCCCCGGCACGGTGTTCAGCAGATGATGGTCGAGCTGATCACGGACAAGGTTCAGTTCGCGCGTGACGTCCTCGAAGTCCACCACGCAGCCCGAAATTTTATCAGGCTCGCCCGCCAGTTCCACTTCGACCTTGAACGAGTGGCCGTGCATGCGCGTGTTCTCGTGGCCTTCGGGCTTGTGCGGAAAGTGGTGCGCGGCCTCGAAGCCGAATTCCTTGACGATATGAAAGCGGGCCGCCATTTACCGGATTCCTAAAAATTTATGCGTTTGCAGGCTTAAGCGCCATTCGGGATGCGCCATGCAATACTGAATGGCGGCAGTGGTGTTGGCGCTGCGCTCGGCGCTGTCCATGGGCTGCAAAAAACGGTGACTGAAATTCAGCGCCGCATAGCGTTCGGGCTCGCCGCGCGCCTGCGGATAGACCAGCTTCAGTTCGTCGCCGGCCGTCACCACCAGTTCCGCATCGGCCTTGGGGCTGACGCAGACCCAGTCGATGCCGGAAGGAACCGCGATGGTGCCGTTGGTCTCGATGGCGATCTTGAAGCCGTTGCCGTGCACGGCATCGATCAGTTCTGTATCCAGTTGCAGCAGGGGCTCGCCGCCGGTGAACACCACAAAGCGTTCGCCTGCTCCGTTGCCCGTCCAGGCCTTGGAAATGGCGGCGGCTAAATCCGACGCCGTTTTGAATTTCCCACCGCCGTCGCCGTCGGTGCCGACAAAATCGGTATCGCAGAACTTGCACACGGCCTCGGCCCGGTCGCGCTCCAGGCCCGTCCACAGATTGCAGCCGGCAAAGCGGCAGAACACGGCGGGCTTGCCGGTGTTCGCCCCTTCGCCTTGCAGCGTGTAGAACAGTTCCTTGACAGCGTAAGTCATCTTGAGTTCAGCCAAAAACGGGCCTTCACATAAGGCTTTCGGCCATATTAATCCAGGTTCAAGAGGGCCGGCGGCAGGCTTGATGCGCGGGGCTTTAGGCCCACACCAGAATGCCCACCACGGCCCCGGTCATGCAGGTGGCTAATGTGCCTGAAATCAACGCCTTAGGCGCCAGTTCCACGATCTCCTTGCGCCGCTCGGGGATCATGGCACCCAGCCCCCCGATCGTGATGCCGATGGAGGAGAAGTTGGCAAAGCCGCAAAGCGCATAGGTGAGAATCAGGGCGCTGCGCTCGGACAGCGTGCCCGGCGCCAACTTGGACATCTCGATATAGGCGATCAATTCGTTCAGCACAGTCTTGGTGCCCAACAGCGCTCCGCCCGCGGCAATCTCGGAGATGGGCAAGCCCAAGCACCACGCCACGGGCGCCATGAGCCAGCCGAAGATGCGCTGCAGGCTTAAAGGTTCGCCCGCCACATCGGGCAACAGGCCGATCAACTGGTTGGCTAGGCTGACCAAGGCCACGAACACGATCAGCATGGCGATGATGTTGATGACAAGCTGGATGCCGTCGGTCGTGCCGCGCGTGATCACGGCCATCATGTTGTCGTCAGGGTCGTTGGTGCCGATCAGGCCGGTGCCGTCCACGCCCGTGTCGATGTGTGCGGGGTCCTCGGGGATCATGATGAACGCGGCAATAATGGCCGCGGGCGCGTTGATGATGGAGGCCGTGAGAATCTGCCCCAGCGCGTTGGGTACGATGTCTTTCAGGAACATCGCGTACAGCACCATCACCGTGCCCGACACGGTGGCAAGTCCCGCCGTCATGATGACGAACAACGACGCGCGCGATTCCGTGCGCAGGTAGGGCCGCACCACCAGGGGCGACTCGGTCATGCCCACGAAAATTTCCATCGCGGTGGCGACACCTGCCGGGCCGCTGACGCCCAATGTGCGCCTCAGCACCCAGGCGACGCCGCGCACGATGGGCGGAATGACGTTCCAGTAGAACAGAAGCGCCGACAGCGCACTGATGACCAGCACCAGGGGCAGGGACTGGAACGCCAGGACAAAGCTGGAGGCGCCTTCTCTCAGCAGGAACGGGCTTTCCCCGCCGCCGACATAGCCGAACACGAAGGCCGTGCCTTCGCGGGTCGCGTTCTCCAGCGCGCCCACGGCCCGGTTCAGGACCGCGAAGCCCTCTCGCACGGCGTCCACCTTCAGCATCGCAAAAGCCAAGGCGAATTGCAGGACAAAGCCCCAGCCGATGGCCTTCCACCGGACATGTTTGCGATTTTCGCTGAGGACCCAGGCAAAAAGGACCATAAATCCCAGACCGATGAGGCTTTGCAGCGCGAGCATCATCGGCGGAACTCCTGGGCCTGATGGCTGGAAAAGTTGCGGGGGACGGTCCGGGAGTGGATACTATGAGAGCGATACGTTCTGCGCCATAGACTTACGCAAGCAAGCTGGTTTGACCGATGAACGCCATGACTGAATCCGCTCCCTTGTCCCGCCGACCGTTATCCCGCCGCCGGGCCATCACTGCATTCGGGGTGGCCGGGGGCGCTGTGCTGTTCGGCGTGCGTGCGGGCCA